>CAMKAB010000022.1 GCA_946410375.1 uncultured Spirochaetaceae bacterium | reverse complement strand
GATTGCATCCATTTGAGTTTCTGCGGAGAATGCGGAAACGGCTTCCTGCAGGAATCTTTTGTTTATCTCGAAAATAATCTGGACGTGGCGAGGAAGGATTTCTTCCATGAGCGGCAACGACCATTTTTCAAGCGCTTCAGGCATCAAGGTGTGGTTGGTGTATGCAAAGGTCTGCTTCGTGATTTCCCATGCGTCTCTCCAGCGGATGTTCTCGATGTCTACGAGTATTCTCATAAGTTCCGCAATGGCGATTGACGGGTGTGTGTCGTTCAGCTGCACCGCGGCGTACTCCGGAAGTTTGCTCCAGTCTTTTCCTTCTCTTTTGAATCGGGCGATTATGTCCGCAAGCGAACACGCCACAAAGAAATACTGCTGTTTTAAGCGAAGCACTTTTCCCATGTATTGGGTGTCGTTCGGATAGAGAACCTGAGAGATGTTTTCCGCAAGGACCTTGTCCCGTACCGCCTGCGTGTAGTCTCCCTGATTGAAGTTCTGGAAATTAAAGTCTTCCACCGCTTTGGCGCTCCAAAGCCTTAAGGTGTTCACCGTTTTTCCGCCGTAGCCGATTATCGGGGTATCATACGCCATTCCGATGACTTTTTCCGTGTTTATCCACTTGTAAAAGTCGCGTCCGCCCTCATTGATAACTTCGACTTTTCCGCCGAAGTTCACTTTGTATCGTATATCGGAGCGTTCGATTTCCCACGGGTTGCCGTAGCGGAGCCAGTTGTCCGGTTGTTCGAATTGATAACCGTTTTTGATGAGCTGTTTGAAGATTCCGTAGTTGTAACGTATGCCGTAGCCGTATGAAGGAATGTCTAAAGTGGCCATTGAATCAAGGAAGCACGCCGCAAGACGTCCGAGTCCTCCGTTTCCGAGTCCGGCATCCGGCTCGATCTCTTCAAGGTCTTCGTAATTATAGCCGAGGTCGGAGAGGGCTTCTTTCACTTCGTTCATAAGCCCCATGTTGTTGATATTGTTTGTGAGCGCGCGTCCCATAAGAAATTCAAGAGACAGGTAGTATACGCGCTTTACGCCGTTTGCCCGCTGCGCTTTTCTTGATATGTTCCACTGGTGTAAAATCCTGTCTCTGATTGAGAGAGCCAGGGATTTATAGCGCGCCTGTTCGGTGCGGTGGTATTCGTCCGCGTCTTCATCGTATTTGAGATGTTCTGCGAAATCCCGCTTGATGGCGGAAGATGATTTTTCATAACGGGTTGCGCTTTCTTCTTTGTTCTTTTGTCGGTACGCTTCGTTTTGAAGCGTTTCGTTTGATTCATTTCTGCATGATTCGTCAACAGGCGATTCAGATGTTGCAAAAGAATTGGTTGAACTGAAATTTTCCATGTTTTTTCCTTATTCCGAGGTTCTGTCAGAACAGAGATGTGCGGAATAATCCGAAAGACGCGCTTGTCCCCGCAGGTGCGGGATATTTCGGAAAAGCTGTTTAATTCCGAGTGTTCGGGAGTTTCCCGAATGTTCCGAGCGTCTGAGAGTATCGGCGTTATTCCGGACAAAGAGTGTTCCGGAGTTCCTCTTTTTATAGTTAATATATTGTTAATTCGCCTGGTTTTTACCCGGCTCACGATACGGAGAAAGGCAAAAAACCTGTATAATGTATAGCATTTTTACGCCATAAAGTACAGTGCGAGAGCATTAGGATGATGGAAGGAAATGTTTTTCCTGCAGGGCGTTGTTTCCGATTCGGACGCGGGTATGTTTGAATCGGGTTTTCCGTTTACCAGAATTCAATTCTGTAAAGGTCTCGTCGTATTGAAAGATTTCACTTGAAAAACGTGGAAATCAAACTGTAAAATTATTATGGAATGTTTTAAAGCTAAGAGAACTTAAATTTTTTTTGAGGGAAGACTTTGAAGTTCGTGCGGAAACAGCTGCGTTTGAGTCGGCGATTTATCCGCTAAAGAATAATCGGGGGTAAGAATGAAACAGACAATCATTATCGGAAATATTATCACTATGGATGAAAAGAAACCTTTTGCCAAAGCTGCGCTTGTAAAGGACGGAAAGTTCGTCTATGTCGGCGAGGCGGAAGATGTGAAAAAATTTGCGGATGCGGACGCTAAGGTATTGGATTACGGCGGAAATTTCATTTATCCCGGGTTCCTCGAATCTCATACGCACGGTTTTTTGGCGGGTTATCGCGCCATCGGTCAGGCGGATCTTACCCGGGTCGTTCCCACCGACTATAACAAATACCGGGAAATCATCAGGGATTATATGAAAAAAAATCCGCAGAAGGAAATCTTTATGGCGGGGGGATGGACTGAAAACGATGAATACATAACCAAGGCGTATTTGGATGAGATTTGCTCGGACAAACCGCTTATTATGAACACCGGAGGCGGTCATTCCTGTCTGCTTAACACCAAGGCGTTGGAATGGGCTGGCGTTGATAAGGCGTTCGCCGAGAAATACGGACCGGCCATGGTTCATGTTGATGAGAACGGAGAACCGGACGGCTATCTCTGCGAAAATCCCGTAATTGAGCTTTTCAGCAAGATTCCGGTTTCTTTTGAGGATGCTAAGTCCTATATTTTGGCGTGGCAGGATATCGCGTTGAAGAACGGCTATGTCGCCGTTGCGGATGCGGGTGCGGATCTTTTCTTCAAAGACGCTTCCAGGGCTTATCACGAACTGGAAATGCAGGGCAAACTGAAAATGCGCACATTTTCTTACATTTTGGTTCAGGACAATACGGAAGACCCGAAAGGGGATATCGCCCGGATTGCGGCGGAACGCGTGAAGTACGGTGGCGAATATTACCGTATTATCGGAGTCAAGGCGTTTTTGGACGGAGTTACCGAAGCGCATACCGGTTGGCAGAATCAAGACTATGAGGATGAGCCGGGGTACCATGGAGTGGAGCGTTTTAATAACCATGACAGGATGGTGGAGCTGATTGTGGCTGCGAATAAGGAAGGTTTTTCCGTTCATACTCATTCCGAGGGCGGCGGAGCGACGCACTTCATGCTCGGATGTATTGAGGATGCGGAAAAAATCACCGGCAATATGGACCAGCGCAATATTTTAGCGCATCTGCACTTTGTGACGGATGAGGATATCCGCCGCATGGGGAATACCGGTTCTGTTCCTGCTGTTCCTCCGCTTTGGACGGCGGCGATTCCGGGATTCTTCGAGATAGAAGCAGGGTTTGTCGGAAGGGAGCTGGCAAGCCAATCTTATCCGATCAAGTCATTCTTTGATGCCGGCGCATATCCGGTTTTTCATTCGGATTATCCTGTATCGCCTTCTCTCAGCGTTCAAACGAGTATCTACATGGCGGAAACACGATCTCTTCCGAAGAATATGTTCCCGGGTGCGAATACTCAGAATAATGCGAAAGAAGCGATTAATCGCGAGCAGTCTTTACGCGCTATGACGATAAATGTTGCTCGACAGTGGCATCAGGAGCACCTCATGGGGTCTATAGAATACGGGAAACTTGCTAATATGACGGTGTTTGACTGCGATTTTCTGAACGACGATATTGAAAAGGTCGGCAATGCTAAATTGATTGCAACCATTGTGGATGGTGAGGAAGCATACAAGGCGTAAGCGTTCGTCGGACTGAAAAAGCCGGGGCGTGTGTTTATGGTTTGCATTAAGGATTGCATGAGCCTTGAAAAATATGTTTTCGGATGAAAAATCAGGAAAGTCGTGATTTTATCGTAAATGAAAAATTGTTTGTGTTTACAAGAGTGAAAATATTGTATAATCTTAGTAAAAAGAGGGTTTTAAAGTCTGGGATTATGCGTGGCTTTGAAATCTTGTTTAAATGATTGAATTTGCGAGAGGGAGAATATGAAGAGGAAGATATTATTTGTATTGTTACCGCTTTTTATGATACTTGCGCTCGTTGTGTCTTGCGGAAAGAAAGCATCGGGCAAGCAGGAAGTTGCGGATGCGGCGTCTCAAGCCGTACAGACCGTGAATAATGCGCTTGAAAAGACAGAAGATGCTGAAAAAAAGGCTCAGGCGGAGGCGGAGGAAGCCGCCAGAAAGGCGGAAGAGGCTGCGAAAGCCGAGGCGGAGCGCTTAGCAAAGGAAGCTGAAAAAGCTGCGAAGGAAGCAGAGGAAGCCGCTAAAAAGGCGGAAGCGGAGGCAAAAGCCGAGGCGGAACGCTTAGCAAAGGAAGCTGAAAAGGCTGCGAAGGAAGCAGAGGAAGCCGCCAGAAAGGCGGATGAGGCTGCAAAAGCCGAGGCTGAACGCTTAGCGAAAGAAGCGGAAGCCGCAAGGGTAAAAGCCGAGGCGGAAAAGAAGGCTCGTGAGGCCGAGGAAGCTGCAAAGAAAGCTAAGGCGGAAGCCGAAGAAGCGGCTAAGAAAGCGGACAAGGCTGCGAGAGAAGAAGCCGAGCGCATAGCGAAAGAAGCGGAAGAGGCTGCGAAGAAGGCTCGTGAGGCTGAGGAAGCTGCGAAGAAAGCCGAAGAAGCGGCTAAGAACGTTGATGTCGCGAAGGCGGAAACGAAGGAAGATCTTGAAGGTAATGTTGTACAGGTAGGAGTCATTCCTGTAGGACCGGAAGATGCGGAAAAAGCGGAAGCTCCGGCGGACGCTGCGGCTGATGAAAAGGCGAGGGCTGAGGCGGAACGCGAGGCGGCTCATGCGGCAAGAAAGACTGAGGCTAACGACAGTAACGCTTTTGTGCTTTTCGGAAAGAAAGGTCAGTCCGTTGCGTTGTACTACAGCCCTTATGGCTATCGTTCAATCAAGAGCGATAAATGCGCTTGTAAGTACCTGATTAACAGCAGTTACGGTACGGGTGGAAAACTTAAGTACAGACATTTGCTCGGAAGCAGACTTTATGTTGCCGCTGATGTTATGGGTGAAACCTACTTCCTTAATAACATAGACACATCAAACTTCACCGATGTTACGTTTATGCCGAAAATCGGTTATCATATTGAGTTCGGGAAGTTTGCGGCGTTTGCGGAAACAGGGTTCGGACTTGATTTGACCTGCTTTGATACAAGCTGCAGAGTGCAGTGGTTAGTCGGCGCCGAATTAGGTCTGGCCTGCAAATATAATGACAACTGGTCTTTTGAATTGTCAGGTGAGGCGACCTGGTCGTGGCACGGCGAAGGAAGGTTCTATGTTCCTGCATCTGCATGGATGATCAATACGTTCCTTGGTGCAACATACAAGTTCTGAGATATACGTGAATAATAATTAATCGCTGGTCGGGGTTTTTGTAAACTCCGGCCTTTTTTTCTGATGTTAAGGAGATGCTTAATTCAAGGCAGACTTCGCATAGTTGAAAAATCCGTTTTTTGATATTTCCCTTGTTCCCATAGCGGATATTAGCGTTTCAGATTGCGTTTAGCCCGGCTTCGCGTGAAGATACCGGCCCGGCTGAAAATTGCGTTTATGGGGTTTTACGATGTGAACGGCGAACTTTAGTCCGGCTTCGCGTGAAGATACCGGCCCGGCTGAAAATTGCGTTTATGAGGCTTTACGATGTGAACGGTGAACGTAAAAAGATATAAAAAAACCTCCGCAGGAAACTCCTGAGAAGGTTTATGTTTTACACCAATGAGGACTCGAACCTCAGACCCTCTGCTTAGAAGGCAGATGCTCTATCCAACTGAGCTATTGGTGCGTTTGTTTGTAAAAGTATCCGCTGCTTTCGCAAAAAAACGGATAACTCGGGGCGAGAGGACTCGAACCTCCGATATCCTGCTCCCAAAGCAGGCGCCATAGCCGCTAGGCAACGCCCCGGACTGTGCTCCATAATATGTAGTTGCTTAAAAAAATTCAAGTGCTTCTGAGGAACTTTCGGAAATAATCGGAAATTCCCAGGTATCCTGAAGCAATGCCTTGCAAGCCTTTCGGTCCACGGCGGATTTTCTTTCAGCAAATACGCAAATCAGTATAAGAAATTTCTGAAAAACGGTCAATAAACTCTTTACACAAACTCTATTATTTGTTATTTTTTGAGTTGTTGCTCCAAAGAAAGGATTTTTTCGTTTGTGAAAATGAGTTTTTTATGACGAAGATGTTCTGTTGAAAAAAGATATTGCTACGAGGTAGATATATGGCTAGAAGATGTGATGTTTGCGGAAAAGGTACTGTTTCAGGACAGGTTGTTACCAGAAAAGGTCAGGCGAAGAAGGCAGGCGGTGTTGGTCAGCACATCGGTGTTACAACAAAGAGAGTATTCAGACCTAACGTGGTGAGTGTTAAGGTGTTGGTGGATGGCACTCCGAGAACAATTAAGGTTTGTACGAAGTGTTTGAGATCCGGTTTTGTTACAAAGGTTGTTTAATTCCGGTTTCAACAGATTGCCTATAAAGAAAACGTTGAGGGAGAGGTTCGTTTGAGCCTCTCTTTTTTTATTCGTATACGGCAAACGGAATTGTTATTTCGGAATATCGGAATACTTCGCACGGCAGAGTCCGCGATGGGCTTGCGGGACTCGGGCGCAATTAGCCTCGGTATGGCGCGCACGGGAGAGTCCGCGAGGGGGTTTGCGGGATTCGGACGCAATTAGCCTCGGTATGGCGCGTACGGGAGAGTCCGCGAGGGGGTTTGCGGGATTCGGACGCAATTAGCCGCGGTATGGCGCAGACGGGAGAGTCCGCGGAGCCTTGCGTATCGGTTTGCGCGCGCAACCGTGAAAAACAGCTGATAATATTGAAATGAAAGGGAAATGTGGTGTAAGATTGGTTAGTAACGCCTTGTATGTGAAGCGTTGCTCTTACATATACATAGAAGCGTTGCCTGAGCATAAGGAGGTGCTATGAGCATTATTAAACCTCATAAACTGGGCATTCTTATGGGTCCGGGAACGGAATATCTTGCCGGTAAGGTTATTAAACATCTTAGAAACCTTTATATTGAAAGATACCACAAATTGGAAAAAAATCTTGTAAACAGGTACGACATCACGCCGAATCAGGTTTTGCGGTTTTCTTCTTTTATTGACGATTTGGGCTATAAGAAAATTCCTTCGGGAAAGTGTCCTGAGGAGTTTATCTGTCCCAATTTCGGTATTCCCGTAAAATACACCCGTTTCCTGAACGGCGAGGTTAAAGCGGAAATTCAGGAGCCGGTCAGAGGGCTTAAGCTGTATTTGATTTACGATGTGTCAAACAGCACTCCTATAAGTGGTGTTTCGGGAGTTGACGAGCCTACGAGTTTTTCAATCAACGACCACCTTATGTTTATTTTCACCACGGTGCAGGCCGCGAAACTTGCCGGAGCGGAAGGCGTTACGCTTGTTATTCCGACTTATCCGTATGCGCGTCAGCACAAGAAAAGTTCAAGAGAGGCTCTCACCGCCGCATTATTCGCTCAAATGTGCGAAACGGTAGGCGTGGAGCGGATTATCACGCTGGACATTCACTGCAAGGAAATTGAGAACTCGTTCAGGGTAACCCATGTTGAGAACCTGCATGCTTCATTCCAGTTCCTTATGGAATTGAAGAAGATTATCGACTTTTCCGATCCGAATATTACAATTGTGGCGCCTGATACCGGAGCGGTGGCGCGAAATAAATTCTATGCGCAAGTGCTTCACAGACCGCTCGCGATGCTCTACAAAGAGCGTGATTACAGCGTGGTTACAACGGATGCAAAGCATAACAATATCCGTTCAATCAACCTTTTGGGCGATGTTAAAGGTAAAACGGTGATTATGGCGGACGATATGCTCGCCAGCGGCGGTACGCTTTTAACCGCGATGAGATACTTAAGGGAGCAGGGTGCGAAGAGAATCATCTGCATAATCAGTTTGCCGTTCTTTAACGGAAACGCTGTTGAAAATTTTGATGCGGCATATCAGGAAGACGTATTCGATTATGTTATCGGAACGAACGCCGTGTATCACGACGACACGCTTTTGTTGAAAAAGTGGTACATTCAAACGGATATAAGCGAGCTTTTCGCTCGGACAATCAGCCGTTTGCACCACGGCAGGGCGATAAGTCCGCTTTTGGACAACCGACGTGTTGTTCAGCGCCTTGTGGACGAAGTGCAGCAGAAAGGCGCTTCCGGTGAGGAAATAAAGAATCAGATGTACGAAACTGAGTAAGCGAAAAGAACGGGTGCGACTGTTTCGAGGTTAAGGAAAACAGAAAAATGGACATTTCAAACAGGATAAAGGGCTTTCAGGCATCTCCTATCAGAAGGCTTTCTCCGTTTGCGAAGGAAGCGGGGAAACGGGGAATTAGGGTTTATCATCTCAATATCGGACAACCGGATATAAAAACGCCGAAGGAAGCGCTGGAAGCGGTGCATAACTTTTCTTCCGATATAATAGCCTACGGGGAGAGCGACGGTGATTTCGCCCTCAGAGAGACTGTGGCGAAGTACTACGGAACGTTCGGGGCGGATATTGCGCCGGAAGATGTTCTTATCACCACCGGCGGCTCGGAAGCGCTCCTTTTCTCTTTTATGACGCTTTGCGATCCGGGCGATGAGGTGATTGTGCCCGAGCCGTATTATACGAATGTCCATTCGTTTGCAAGAATGGCGAATGTGACGATTGTGCCCATTACGAGCATTTTGGAGAAGGGATTCTCTCTCCCTCCTCTGTATGAAATTGAAGAAAAAATCACAAGCAAGACGAAGGCGATTCTTCTGTGTTCGCCGAATAATCCTACAGGTCATATTTATACTCCTAAAGAACTTGAAACGATTTTGAAGATGTGTAAAAAACGGGATATTTTCCTGGTTGTAGATGAGGTGTACAGGGAGTTTTGCTACGACGGGAAGTCTTTCACAAGCGTTCTTACATATAAGGAATATTCAGACAGGGTTATTTGCGTGGATAGCCTGTCAAAGCGTTTTTCCATGTGCGGGGCGCGTGTTGGCGCGCTTGTGAGCAGAAATAAGAGCGTGATTCGGGAAACTTTGAAATTGTCTCAGGCGAGACTTTGTCCGCCGTCCATTGAACAGAAAGCTGCGATTGCTGCCTTTTCCGCCCCGAAAGAGTACTTGGATGGAGTTAAGGCGGAATATGAATCCAGACGGAATTTTATTGTGGAAGCGCTCAGAAAGATACCCGGTGTTAAGTGCAGCAATCCGAACGGCGCGTTTTATCTTATTGCGGAGTTGCCGGTGGAGAATGCGGAAGATTTTGCGATTTTCATGCTCAGGGATTTTGATTTGAACGGCGAGACTGTTATGCTTGCGCCTGCCGAAGGGTTTTATGAAAGTAAGGATTTGGGCCGCCATCAGGTGCGTATCGCTTATATTTTGAACAAGGACGATTTGAAAAAGGCGTGCGACTGTTTGGAAGCGGGGCTTGAACAGTATAGAAAGAAGTTCGGTTATTAACGAAGTAAGGTTTTCAGTGAGCCTTTATTGAGTTTGAAAGAGGTTGTGTATGAATTATAAGGATTTTTGGGAGATTTTAAATTCAGGAAGACGTACTTCTTCTGAGAATGACGAGAATAAAAGCGTCTCCGCTGCGGTAGCGTCTCAAGAACCGAATTCAAGTACT
>CAMKAB010000021.1 GCA_946410375.1 uncultured Spirochaetaceae bacterium | reverse complement strand
GTTTTACTTGAACGCTGATTTGTTTCCTGCGGATGTTTCGTTCAGACGCTTTAGCGTGGGGGCGGGAATAACCGCTCAGTACACAGGGGAAAGCCTTAAAGCCGGAAATAGCGTGATTCAGGCTTATTCGGGATTCGGCCCGGTTCTGAAAGGCGTGTATTTTTTTTCCGACAGGTTCAATCTGGGTTTGAAAACCCGTCTTATGTTTAATAAGAATGTGATGAAATACCGGTTTGATACGTTTGATGTGGAGATTCTTCCGATTTTGAAATTGAAGAATTCAGGATATTTCCATATCAGTTTTATCAGTCCGGTTACGTTTACATACAGAAACGATTCCATATCGGTGAGACTCGGGGTCGGAGTGAGCGTTCAGCTTATTGTGGGCTCTCGGGATGGGGTAGCTGCGGAAACGGAGCGGGGGAAAGAAAAGGAGTCTGTTTATGATCCTGTTTTGAGCGGAGGTGCGAGATGAGAAGATTCTTTTTGACTTTCGGTAAGAGAAAACTTTTCGGTTTTGTTTCCGTTCTTTTGTTTGTTTTACTGTTCTCTTCGTGCGAGCTCGGTTTTGATTCGGAAAAGCCTCATATATATGTTCTTTCTTACGGTAATATGTATCCGAGCGTAAGTGTAAACGAATATATGGATTACGGAGATTCCGAGTTTCACCCGTACAGCGGGATTTCTGGAAATATCAGGTCTTTAAACAGTACGGCGAACGATGCGGAAGATGTTGCGAATGCGTTTGATATGCTGTCGAAAAAAGCGGGGTATTCGTGTACTACAGAGACGATTCTTGTCCGTACGTCAAGTCAGGGAACCGACGGAAGATATGCTAATTTCAGGGAGAAACTTGATGAAATCGCTTCTGTGATAACGGAGAAGGATGTTTTTGTTTTCTATTACAGCGGTCACGGTGGAAACAGCGCTGTTGATTTGCCGGGTCTTGCCAAGAGCTATCTTGTGTTTTCCAATCAGCTTGTGGATTACGACCTTGTCAGGGAGAACATCAACGAATTGCAATGTACGAAACTCATCATATGCGATGCCTGTTTTTCCGGCGCTTTTTTGTCGTCGGTCGGCGGTGTGACGTTAAATCCCGATTTAGATGATAATATCTCTCTTAAGGACGGAGTGAAATTGCTGTTCAACAGTACGATACGCGAAAACGCGTCTTTGTTCATGTTTAGCGCCGCAAGGGAAGATGAGATGAGTTATGATGGTTCTTTGAGCGGAAACAGCGAAATGACAGGATATTTGCTTTCCGCGATGGGCGGAGGAAGGGGAAAAACAAGCCTCGGAACAATCGCTGCGATGAAGAACAACCGTTTGACGCTTATGAATATCGTGAAGTACGTGTACGACGAAATGGAGAACAACAGTGCGCATTCCAATATTCCTTTAACGAACGGCAGAAACGACGATTTGGTTTTGTTTCAGTTTTAATTGCTACGCTTGAATGCGGTGCTTGAAAAATAAACGAAGTTATTCAAGCGTTTTTGCTGAAGGTTGATAAATAATAATCAAAGACGAAACGTATAACAATGCATAAAAAAAAGCCAGAGAAGGGAATTGAACCCTTGACCTACTCATTACGAGTGAGTTGCTCTACCCCTGAGCTACTCTGGCAAATTTTCCGCTACTGAAAATTTATAGAATTTTGCCATGTTTAACAAGAAGTTTTTACATATTTTTGTAATTTTATTTGTTTTTTTTCTCAATTTGCCTGTTTTTTCACTGGAAACGTCAAAAACGGAGGGGCTGAAAACCTCATCGAAAGGTGAACATGCCGAGGAAAGAGCGGTTATCGGAATGGGAAATGACTGCTGGAACTTCGGACAGAGTAAGAATTACGACGACGGATTGTCTTTTGCTCTTAATACGTATTACCAGAGAGGTCCGTTAAAAGTCGGGATAGATTTAAATGCATATACCAACAGGGGGTACAAGGAAAGCAAGTTGTCCGAATTCGTTCACGGCAGATATGATATGCTCTTATTGAATGTTGCGTATCAGTTCCGTTCCAGCCCTGAGAAGCGCGTGTTTTTTTCTTTAACTCCGGAAGTCGGAGCAGGTTTAGTCGGAAAATTCGGAATGAACGGGGCTCAGAATGCGGTCCACGATATGCTCGACTTATACAGGGTCGAACTTCCGTATGATTATGAAAGTCCCGAATTTTATCCGATTTTAAATATGACGGCGGGTTTTGGGGGAACGATAGCTAAAATCGGAAGAAACAGGATAAACATCGAGGCTTTTTTCAGAAGTCAAAACGTCTTTTTTTACGAGTATTTGCAGGATTACAAGGCTGAGTTGAGTTTGAAACGGGATGGAAACCCGTATAAAACGGTATTCGTTTTTGCAGGTTTTAATTCCGTTCATTCTTTTACCGATAATTTTACTCATCGGTTATACGTGGAAGATATTAAGGGTTTTAAGTACGGATTCGGGATTTCAAGCGGACTTGTGAACATTGATTACGCAAAATATACGGGAAACGGCTTCGGTTATACTAATGTGATGATTGATGTGATGTCTTTGTTCAAGGAAAGAACGTTTGAGACAGAGGATTTTTCTTTTGAAGTCGGTCGCGCCCGTATACTGGAGAAGAACTTTGAGTGCAACAGAGTATTATTCCCTCTGAAAAACGGCTTTTCGGCAGGTGTGAAGTTGCAGGCGAGTGCGGGTTCTCCGTCCCGCGGAACAAGGGAAAATGACATAACAACGATTCGCTTTAAGCGGAATTACAGTTTTACCACGCTTGATGTGAGGTATACGCTTGGTTTGTTCAAAAATAATTTTGCGGAACTGTATGCGGAGGGCGGAATAGGATTCAGCAGTTTAAGCTATGAGTTTTTGTACAACATGAATCCTGATGCGGAAGTTCAGAAGAGCGAGAAGCATACCGATATATTATTTGCATTGAATATTGAAGCCGGGCTTTTGTTTTTACCGGATGCGTTTTTACGAAGCGAGGGAAGCGCCTATAAGGTTCTCCTCTTCGGAGGATGCAATATTATTCCGGACAAGGCAACCGTTACTGACATTATAAGAACAGACGAAGATAAGGATGAGAGCTATTCGTTCAGCGGTTTCGCTCCGTACTTCGGATACGGTGTTCATATCAGTTTTGATATGTGATGCGAGGTGCTTCCGCTTTGTAAAGCTGAAAGGTTCCGATTCGCGGGGCGGGATAAAAATCTTTTCCGGAAAATCAATGAAAAATCAAATATCTTAGGGAAAAGCAAAAAAGTTTGCCGGAAGATTACGGGGTATTCAATCGGGAAATCGTTCAGCGCGATACAGAAAAGCGAAAAAAAACGGTTTCCGATAAAAAAAAGCTCCCGAAATCGCAGTTCATGCGTTTCGGAAGCCTCTCGCAGGACTTTAGCCCGTCCTTTCTCAGAGCTGATTTTTCCGCATTATCTTAAATTTTCCGTTTCAATCCAGTCCTGATCGTCGTATGCACGGTTCTCTCCGCACATCGCCCAAATGAATGTGTAATTCGATGTTCCGCAACCTGAGTGGATTGACCATGAAGGATTGATAACAGCTTCTTCGTTGTGCATTACGATATGGCGGCTTTCCTGAGGTTCTCCCATGATGTGGAAAACAACGTTGTCTTTCGGAATATCAAAGTAGAAGTATACTTCCATTCTGCGTTCGTGAGTGTGTGCCGGCATTGTGTTCCAAACCGAGCCTTCCTCAAGATGAGTAAGTCCCATGGAAAGCTGACAGGTGTCTAATACGTCCGGGTGGATGTACTGGTTAATGGTTCTCTCGTTGCTTGTGCTCTGCGCGCCTAAGTGCTTGTGAATCGCTTTTTCGTACGGGATATGCATCGCAGGCTTTTCCGCATGAGCCGGAGTTGTGCAAATGAAGAATTTCGCAGGGTCGTTCGGGTTGTCCGATTCAAAAAGAACTTCCTTTGTGCCCTTAGGAATATATAATCCGTCAAAGTGGTTCATTTTGTACTTTACGCCGTCTGCAATAACGCTTCCGCTGCCGGCAATGTTGATTGTTCCAAGCTCGCGTCTTTCCAGCAAATATTTTACGCCGAAATTTTTCCATGCGTCTATGTTCATCTCTAAATTGAGTGTTTTCGTAACAGGCTTTGCACCCATCGTCACAATTCTGTCTACATGCGAATACACTGCACTGACATCGTCATCTTTGAAGATATTTGTGATTAAAAACTCGTCGCGGAGTTCCGTGCTGTTCATTCTCTGAAACGGCTTTTTACCTGTTGAATACCTGATATCCATACGCTTACCTCGTGATAAAAGTAGATTGAAGCAGCTCTTGCAAAGGTTTTAAAAACCGAAAGAGCTTACTGCTTAAATCATAAATTATACACGAGAATAATACAAGTGTTTGAAAACAGGGGGGCTTTTTACCGTACGTTATTCAGGTTATGAGGTTATGTTTTTTGCATATGTTTTTGTACCTGTCGGGGCTTTGAGCCAGTCGGGAGGGAACGCGGAGCGAAACACAAGTCCGTGAATTATCGGTATAACGCTTTGAGCTTGTCGGGATGGAACGCGGAGCGAAACCGAACCTGCGCTACCGGATTAAGTATTTGCTGTTCTTTATTGTACGGAGCGATTTTGAGACGGATTTTTGGCCTTCATATTGTTTAATATCATACTAATGTCCGGTGTCGGATTTGACTTTTTTTTACGGTTTTTTTAGCTTATGTGTATGAAAAAAACTGTTTGTAAGGTTAAAGGAATGAGTTGCGCCGCGTGCAGCGCGGCGGTTGAAAAAACGCTGAAAGGGCAAAAAGGTGTGCTTTCGGCAAGCGTGAACCTTGCTTCCGAGGAAGCGGGAATCGAATTTGACGAAAATATTGTTTCGGAAAATGATTTATCTGAAGCGGTTCATAAAGCGGGTTATGAACTTGTTTTCAGCAGTTCTGATTCTTCCGAAGCGGATAATTCGGAAGATGAAGAGGCGATGAGAGCGGAAAAACGGAGAAAAATCCGTCTTATTACGAGTCTGTGCTTTACGATTCCGCTCTTTGTCCTGACGATGGGGCATATGGTTATCAAGACGATGCCTCACGTGAACGGGTATATTCAACTGGCGCTGTGCGTCCCGGTGTTGATTGCGGGGGCTTCGTTTTTTACCCGCGGGTTTAGGGGGCTTTTCAGCGGTCATCCGAATATGGATACCCTTGTCGCTGTGGGAAGCGGCGCGAGTTTTCTGTACAGTTTGTACAATCTTTTTTCTAAAACATCGCATAACTACTATTTCGAGGGTGTGGCTACGATTATCACCCTTGTTATGGTTGGAAAATATATTGAAGCGCGTTCCAAGCGGAAAGCGGGCTCTTCCATTAAGGCTCTTATGAAGCTCTCTCCTACGAGGGCCACTGTTATCTCTTCGGGAAAACAGGTGGAAAAAGATATAAAAGATGTGTTTGCCGGAGATATTGTGCTGGTAAAGCCCGGAGAGAAGATTCCCGCAGACGGCACTCTTACGGAGGGGTACGCCGATGTGAATGAGAGCATGCTCACGGGAGAAAGCCTTCCTGTGCATAAGACGGAAGGTTCGGCGGTTTTTGCGGGAACGATTAACACCAATTCTTCTTTTCAGTACGAGGTTACGAAAACAGGTGCGGACACCGCATTTGCGGCGATTGTCCGCCTTGTTAAGGAAGCGCAAAACTCGAAAGCGCCTATTTCCAGACTGGCGGATAAGGTCTCCGGTGTGTTCGTTCCGATTGTGATGTGCATATCCGCGGTAACGTTTTTAGGCTGGATGCTTGCGGGGCGCGGATTTTCGTTCGCCCTTACGAATGCGGTGAGCGTTCTTGTAATTGCCTGCCCGTGTTCTCTCGGTCTTGCCACTCCTATTGCAATCGTAACTTCCACCGGTGTCGGGGCTCGCCTCGGTATTCTTTTTAAGAATGCGGAAGCGTTGGAGAATTTGGGCTATATGAAAAACGTTATGTTTGATAAAACGGGAACGCTTACAACGGGTCACCCAGCTGTAACGGAATATTCCGATGATGAAACATTGCGTCTGGCTGCGATCGCCGAACAGAATTCGGAGCATCCTTTCGCTAAGGCTGTGCTTGATACGGCTGCGGAAAAGTTCTGCGAGGAGATTCCCGGAGTAAAGTACTTTACGTCTTTCCCCGGAAAGGGAATAATCGCGCGTCTTAACGGAGAGAAAATTATTGCCGGAAACAGGGCGTTGATGAACGATAACGGCGTTTCCGTACCTGATTTCCGAGAAGAAGCGGAGATTTATGTGGCGTCCGGTTCGGAATATAAGGGTTTCGTGAGGGTGAGAGATTCGGTAAGGGCGGAAAGCCGGGAGGCGGTTAGCGAACTGAAGAAGCTCGGACTTACCGCTCATATGCTTACCGGAGATAATCAGGGAAAGGCTGCGGAGATTGCATCCCTTTGCGGAATTGAAAAAGTGCATTCCTCCCTGATGCCGCAGGATAAACTTGACATCGTGGGGAATACAGAACGCTCCATAATGGTGGGAGACGGAATTAACGATGCTCCTTCTTTAGAAAAGGCCGATATCGGAGTGGCGATGGGAAACGGCACGGATGTGGCGATATCAAGTGCGGATGTGGTTATTATGAGGGATAAATTAACGGCGGTTCCTACGTCTGTGAGGCTTTCAAGACAGACGATAAAAAACATAAAATACAGCCTTTTCTGGGCTTTTGTTTATAATATCGCGGGTATTCCGATTGCTGCGGGCGTTTTAACGCTTTTTGGGGGTCCGTCCCTCAATCCCATGCTATGCGCGCTTTGCATGAGCGCTTCAAGCGTGTCCGTGGTGCTGAACGCGCTAAGGCTTCGTCGGTTCAGATGAGCTTTTCTGAAAATCCCTCTGAAAACCTCTTTGAAAACCTCGTATGATAAGTTGTAAAACATGATTCCCTCATTGTGTTTCGTACGATGAGGGGTATCTCTAAGGTTCGGGAGATATTTAGCTGTTTTTGATTGCCGTTTTTACGTAAAAACACGGGAAAGGGACGGATTATCAAAATGGAGAAAATGGAAAAATAAAGTAGATGGACCCGAAAGCGGCTGAAAGGAACCGAAAATAGTATTTACCGGTATTTCCGGGCGCGGGATTTGCGTGTTTATGTGATTTTTTTTATGAGCAGGGATGGGCGGATCGGATGCATGCGTAAAACAATCTTAAAATAAATGAGCCCGTCTTTTGTCAAAGCGGGCTCATCTGATTTACCGTTTAAAATAAGTTAAATTAAATTAAATTAAACAGATCATGTCGCAAAAACTTCTGCAGAAGAAGAGCCTTAAGAAGAAGTTTATCCGTTTGTTTTCATTACTTGGTGAATACATCATAGCCATACCTCCGCAAATAAAAGATGTTTTGTTCTTGTTTTCAATTACATTGTAACAGAGGAAAAATCGTAAAAAAATAGTGTGTTTTTATCATTTTGAAATGATAGTTATTATTAACTATCTGCGTTTTCATGCTTTCAAACGAGGTTTTAAGGATAATAAAATACTTATTCGAAAGGAACGGTAAATTCCATCTTTTCTTTGGTTACGGGGTGTTGAAACCGGAGAAGGGTGGCGCGAAGAGCGAGGTTGCCGTTTTGCGAAATCAGAGCGGGTGACGGCTGGGATGTTGCATCTGCGTATTCCTTTTCGCCGTACAGCGGGTCGTTCAGAATAGGAGTTTTCAGTCCGTATGCGAGATGAACTCGAATCTGATGGGTTCTGCCGGTTCCAGGAATGAGGAGGAGCTTTGTGTATGTTCCTTTTTCGGTTTTGATAACGGAAAGCCGGGTCCAGTTCGTTACGGCTTCTTTCCCGTTTTCGTAGTCTACGATCTGAACGGGTCTGTTGTTTATGTCAAGGCGGATAGGCAGGGCGATACGTCCGCTTTCCTCTGTAATCAGACCTTTGACGAGGGCTGTGTATTCTTTGTAAACTCGTCTTTTTTCAAAGTCTGATGAGAGTATCCTGTGAGCTTCCTGCGTACGGGAAAGCACCATCAGTCCGCTTGTGGGCTGGTCCAATCTGTGCACACACGGCTGGGCGATAGAGCCGTAAAGTTCCCGAAAGCGAAGCGCTGCGGAGTCCTTTACCGTTTTTCCTTCAATGGAGAGGAGACCCGCCGGTTTGTTAATAACCGCTATGTATTCGTCCAGGTACACTAAATCCAGGCCTATTATGTGCTTCAGAAGCGGTTTGCAACGTTCGTCGCACGGGGGATAAAATTTTTTGTGTTCCTTATTTCCGTTGCCGTAGTAGAACACAGCCATTGAGAGTGGTTTTTTCCTGTCCGAATAGCACCTGTTCAGCAGCCGTATTTCAGCGCAGTCTCCCGTTCCCGAGGGAAAATGAAGCATCGGGGAGGCGTTTTGTTCGGAGTTCACGGGCGTGATGATTTTTTCTTTCATGTTCCGTGCGTATATTTCTTCCAGGGATAGTCTCTCTCCGTTGAAGCAATGAAAAGAATACAGCGTTTGGATTCTGTGATTGTACGCTTTTGAGATTTCCGCCTTTCGCGCGGGGGACGCTTCGTTTTTTACTGCACGGCTGCCCTCCTCGATGAGTGAAGAGACGATATCTTCGGGATAGCAGGGGGAGACAAGTGATTCCGAGGCGTCGGAATGAGCGGAGAGGTCCGGTTTTTCACAGGGGAAAGGATTGTTTGAAGTCCTTGGATTTGAAGCCGGCGGGATATTCGGAGGATAGTCTCCGGAGCAGGCTTTGTACTGCGTGCCGTCCGTGCATAGAAGAAGACCGAGCATTTTCCCTTTGCCGTGTTCGCGCAAAGATTTTCCGAATTCGGTGTTTTCAAGCGAATCCATCCATTTCAGGCAGAGTTCTTTCGCGTTTTCATCGGGCAGAATGTTTGTCATATCAAAGAGGTTGCACGTATAAAAGCTCTTTGTCAACGGCATACCGACAGAGTTCGCGTTTTATGGGATAATGTAAGGAAAATGTGAAAATGCCGGCGATTATTATCGGAAAATGCGTTTTAAACGAGGATTTTGCCTTTTCGTAAATTAACAAAAAATTTTTGTTTTATTCTCGTGTTTTGTGTGGTTAAATAATAAGTGATGAAAATTTTAATGACCAGTTGTGAGGCGGTTCCTTTTTCAAAGTCGGGAGGTCTTGCGGATGTTGCCGGTGCGCTTCCCGCGGCTTTGATTGAAAAGGGACAAGACGCCAGAATCGTAACTCCTGCGTATAATACGAAAAGAGAAGACGCAGGCGAGTTTGTTTGTGAATATGATGTGCCTCTGTTTGCCGCATCCGAGCATGTTGTGGTGACTCGTAAAGTTGTGGGAAAGACTCCTTACTACTTTATCTGTCATCCTGTGTTCTGCGAGCGCCTCGGAATATACGGGGATACGAGTTTTACTCCTTATGCGGATAATGCTTTGCGCTTTTCTTTGTATTGCAAGGCTTCGCTTATGCTGTGCGAAAAAATTTCGTGGAAGCCCGATGTTGTTCATACCCATGACTGGACCTC
>CAMKAB010000020.1 GCA_946410375.1 uncultured Spirochaetaceae bacterium | reverse complement strand
ATTCCTTTCTTCTTAAATTTATAAGAAACGCATCCGCTTGTTCCGAGAGATCCGCCCAGTTTTTCAAGAGCGGAACGAACATCGGCTGCTGTTCTGTTCTTATTATCTGTCAAAGTGTCGATGATAATCGCAACTCCGCCCGGCGCATACCCCTCGTAAGTCAACTCCAAATATGCAACGCTCGCGTCCTCTCCCGTACCTTTCTTGATAGCTCTCTCAATGTTATCTTTCGGCATATTCTCGGCTCGCGCCTTTAAAATAGCCGTTCTGAGCGCAGAGTTCGTATCCGGATCCGGACCGCCCATCTTAGCAGCCACGCTTATTTCCTTAATCAGCTTTGTAAACTTTTGTCCGCGCTTCTGGTCCGCAATACCCTTTGCATGCTTAATTGTTGCCCATTTACTATGTCCTGACATATAATCCTCTTTGAAGAACCTGAAATTCTTCTAAATTATTAAGTTTTTCGGATGAATTTGCAGAATGAAAAACAAAGAATAACAATCATTCGTAAAGACCTGCAATCATCTTTGTAAATGTAGCACATCATAAAAAAAGGTGTCAATACGATTGGAACTCTCAATATAAGAAGAAAACACCTGAGTAACACTTCATGTACGAGAGCGGCGAAAAAAATAAAAATGATATAACTAAACAATAAGTAGGAAACGAATTAGAAAAATATAATTTCCAGCAAAGCATAAACCGGTTTACTGTGAATCATCTCAGCAAACCGGCACGTGTTTTTTGTTATGCTTTTTTACGTTTATTATCGTTTATTGTCGTTTATTGTCGTTTGCGGTAATTAGTCCGATGATGAATTTGCGCGAAACACCGTCTGATTTACCCGCCCGTTTTATTCCCGAATAGCCGCAAAACAAATCTTCTCAAACAACCGGACCCGATTTTTAAGCCGGTTTTTAACGAGATTTTTCACCCGATTTTAATTTCGTTCTAATCGATAAGTCTTCTTTAGGCAAAATCTCTTTATAGAATGCGTCATTTAATTTTGTTTAAATCCGCTTTAATTCCATTCTAATCCGTGCAATTCGCGCGATCTTCTATGTTATCCAAAACAACAATCGCCGCATTATCAGCAGTAAGAAATCCTTCTTCCTCCGGCACAAGATAATCTCCCTTTATCGCATACCCCGCAGGCATAAGCTTTTCAGGACAAAGCCTTTTCCCGAATTCTTTTTTTAATCGCTCCAACGACAACCCCGCCTTTTGACGCAAGCCCATAAGAACAAATTCTTCCAGTTTTTCGGTATAGCCTAATTCATTAACGGAATACTTCCAATTCCGCGAATCGGAAGAAGCTTCTATTCTATACGCCTTTGAACCCTTGAAACCGGTAGAAGCGGCGGACGCGCCGATTCCCGCATATTGTTTATAAGACCAGTACACGGAGTTATGCAAACATCTGTTCGTATTTTTCTCAGACTTATTTTGTTCTGCTAATATGTTTTGCGCCGGCGCGCCTGTACGTTTCGCATAGTTGGACACCTCATAATGCTCGTACCCGAGCTCATCCAACAATTCCCGGTATTCCGAAAGCATTACCGCCTGTCTGTCGTCATCAGGCAAATCAGGCTTTTGCAAAAACAAAGGAGTTCCCTCTTCAAGCGTTAAAGCATACAGGCTGATATGTTCGGGAGCATAGTCCCGTACGATTTTCACTATATCATTATCCGTTCCGTGCCACTCGGGAAGACACGAAATAATATCGTAGTTCAAAGCACATCCTGTTTTGTTTCTAAGTTCTTGAGACAGTTCCAAACCCTTAAGCGTTTCCTTAAGCGAAGAATTTCTTCCCAAAAATTTCAAGGCCCTTTCATTTAAGCTCTGAACGCCCATTGATAAACGGGTAAAAAAATTCTCAAATAAACGAAAGTGTCCATACGATATGCTTTCGGGATTCATCTCAACTGAAAACTCAACAGGTCTTCCGTTTTTACAAACTTCTTCCGCAATTCCGCCCAGTTGCTCGACACTCAAAACTCCGGGATTTCCACCGCCGATATATGCCGTGTAAAAAGGCCTCCCGCCCATTTCGTTTGTTAAACTGCGAATTTCAGAAAGAATCCGCTCGGTATAATCGGAGATTTCAAAACTTTTCGCACATGGCTTTGAATAAAACGCGCAATACGAACATTTGCTTTTGCAAAAAGGAATGTGAATATACAAAGAAAGCGGTTCGCTAAAATCAAAACAATCTTTAAATTGCATAAACGAATTATTTGTCGGGATTTCCGAATGATTTCAAGGGCCAGATCCTCACATTTGCGTGTCCCGTGACTGAAGATACCGGAACAGGTCCGAAATATCTTCCGTCGGATGAATTATCCCTGTTATCACCGAGAGGAAGAACATAACCGTCGGGAACATAAATTCCCAACACCATTTTTGCATAGTTGCTCATAGCATCCGTATCGGTCGGGTCTGCGGCAAGCTGACCTTTATAATAGTTCTTTGAATACTCATAGTAATCCGTATAAAAAGCATCTCTGTCTACGGATTCATACTTCTGAATCAAGTGTTTCGGCAAAGACGAATACCCCACCCCGCGACTGAACATACCCTCCAGCACTCCGGAGGCAATATACCCCTCGTATAATTCTTTTTTTATTGTCCTGTGAGGAGATGTGGCATATCCGTTTTCAGCTCTGAATGTCTCCTCTTTCACATATTGCGCAGTTCCGGCAGGTCTGATATACGCATCGCCGCGCCTGAAAGTGACTGTGTCCCCGGCAATTCCGGCTGTTCGTTTCACAAGCAGAGTTTCCCTTATGGAACCGTCCTTGTTTCTGTCTATGTTTACAAGAGAAAAAGTTCCCATATACAACACCCTCATAATCAGGTTATACAGGAATCCTCTTTTTTCAACATCGGGGTTATAAAAAGTTATAATATCATCCCTATCAGGACGTCTGGAATTAAAAACTTTAGGACCCTCAGGCCAAAGCTCCAGCCCGTACGTAACCTTGGAAACGGAAACCCTGTCCCCGATTTGGAGCGTTTCCAACATGGACGGACTCGGAATCACAAAAAGCTGAAACAGGAACTGATTAATAAGGATGACGACAACAACGGCAAACATTATCGCATTTACCCAATCCAACAATTCGGATTTAAAAGACTTATGTCCTTTTTTATAGAGTTTTTTCGCTTTTCTTCGAGTTAAAAATGACTCTGTCCAAACCTGGACAGAGTCAAAAAAAGATCGTTTTGCCATAAATGCTATTATATCAGCTCCCAATGGGCATAGAGTTCGGTGTAATTCATCTCCACGCCATTTTCATTGATCGTTCCCCCAATCCAAACTAATTCGTCATTTTCATTTCTATACACGAATCCGTTGTCCATGCCCTTATCCAAAACCTCCGTGTTGTAGAAGGAACCATCCGCATTCAAAACCTTGTAGCCGCCTGTCTCCGCAGTATAAAAACCGTCCAGTCTATACGAGGAAACACCCTTATCATCAACATAATAGAAATTCGCCGCCTTGAGCGTGTCAAGCAAATCAGTACTCCTCAAAGCACCGCCCATAATATTCCCGTCTATCTTCGTAATAGGCGCAAAATACATTTTAAGCGATTCGGGGTATGTCGCTCCGCTGTTCTTCCATTTAGCTTCGCCCTTTCCGGAGGAAGGCACATACATCCACAACTTCACATCCTGCTGAGCTAAGCTGGTCCTTTCCATCGGATCGTTCCACACAGCATACAAAGTTATCTCCGCTCCGTTGCCCATAAGTCCGCTCTCAAAAGCGGGAGTACCGTTGAAATCGGGAACGACTCCTCCGTTTCTCAGACTATACGAACTGGCGGGGAATGTCGCAATAGAAGCGTTCTTATTAACACTCCATCCGAGGAACGGATACTTTTCAGCATCATCGCCCCCGAGTCTCCACTGCATAGGCCGTTCGCTAAATCTGATTTTTCCTTCAGAAGTTTGGACTCTGAGATTCTCTAACGGAACATAACTTGTGTATATATCATTAGCCAGTCTGTCAGGATCCGTATTTATATTATAAACATAACCGTTCTTTACCAGACTAGATCCGAATCTGTAATCGGTAACAACATCCCTCGCAGGATCAAACTTTATAACATAATTGGTTATTCCTTCCCATTTTGCGTAAATACTCACATCGTTGTTACTGCTCTCATCAGGATCAAATGCCGTATTTCCGTTTCTATCCAGGAACCATCCGACAAACGTCTTCCCGGGATATGAAGGATCGGAGATATTCGTGGAAGTAGTCAACAAAGCAAGTTTTATTGTTCCGATGATCTTATCATCCGTGGGGTTTAGATTTCTATAATATGTTCTCGTATATCCCCCTTCCCATACAGCAACCAAGGTGATAACTTCTCCTTTGCCTGCGATATCTTTAACGGTTTCCATATCCCTGAACTTCCTGTTTGTTCCCGATACAGCCCATTCCTTGAATGTTTGTCCGACAGGAGCATCAAAAGTGCATTTCCTCAATTCAACACCTTCGCCGACTCCGATTATCTGATCCTGCATCGTACCGGAAGCTTCCTCGCCAGGCTGGAATTTTACGGTGTAATAATTACTTACATAGCGAGCATACAGAGTCAGAACATCGAGAGAAATCCATTTACCGACGCTGTCCGTACAAACGGTTCCGGCAACAACCGCTCCGTTTGAATCGAAAATCTTCTCTCCGCCGTTCTCTGCGGAATAATACCCGTCAAAAACATACCCGCTTACAGAGGGAACCGCGACATCGGAAGGTTTCTCGTTCAGATATGCAGACTTCGACGTGTCAGCTCCGCCCACACCGTTCACAAGTTTTATTTTAATACCTAACATGATATTGCTGAAATTATCGTGAATATTCTTAAGCTGAGCGGAAGTTATGTCCACATCACTATCAAGCCGAAAACCGCTGTTATAGAATGCCAACTCTTTAATATCAGGTACCGAACTTATCTTCACCCTGTCCAAACCGCGAGCATAATAGAAAGAATACTGATCCAGCAATTGCAAAGAGGAATCAAACGTCAACCTCTGCAATGAATAATTATCAACATTATTGGAAAAAGATCCCGTTATCCGTTTAACATTGCTGAAAGACATTGCAGTGATATTCGCGGCACCTGCGGTTTCAGAATAAATAGTGCTGAAAATCTCATTAGTGACAATATTTGAAGACAAATTTATCTTTTTAGTGAGGCTGGAAGCTTTTGCGGCGGAATTATACTCAACCGTTACGCTCGCAAGGGTCTGGGTAGAGTTCCCGCCTCCGCTGCTGCCGCACGACACGAACAACAATAAAGAAATAAAAATCAACAGAACAGACAATGAAAATGTTTTTTTCACAAAATCTCCTCCAAAATAATCAAGCGATAAACATCGCTTTTCAAACCGAAAGGCGTTTCAGAATCACAAAAGAGTGAACTGACACATTTCAGGTCTTCGAACAAAGCTTCATAAACCCGAACAATTCCGTGCAATTCCGCATTACGCTCTCAAAAAAGAGCAAAAATGCCCAATTCACGAATTTGCAAAATGAAAAACGCAACAGCTCCGCTTCTTGTTCTTCAATCATCCCCGCATTAATTTTCCAAAAAAAATCTCAGAGTATCAGCAATCCGAAAACCGGCTTTAAAAAAGGCCTCCAATAACCGGTACCCGAATGCTCACCCTTCAAATTCTAATAATAATTTATCAAAAAGCCCTTTCGTGTCAATTGAAAACACGTGTTTTCTTATCTTAAAAACACACAACCGACACAATCATACTAAAAAATTAACATACTTTGATTTTTTTATAAAGATATTTCATTTGAATTGACAAAATTTTACAGTATTACTACCTTAAAAATATGGAAAAGAAAGAAATCCCGCAGGTGGAACCTGTAAAAGTAAAACCGTTTTTAGGTATGAAGCCGGGTCTTTGGCTTACTATTCTCTATTGTTTTATCATTATCGCCGTAATTTTCGCAGTCGGAATTCTTCCCGACATGCTGCACGGTTCGGTTCGCGTCACATTTGAAAATTCAGGAAAAACATCCGCCGTTTACGTAGACGGCAACTACGTATGCGCCACTCCCGGAACAGTAAAAGTCGCAAGCGGAAACCATACGGTGAATTATCGGATAGCGGAGGTTCAGGTTGACGAGTTTTCAATCTCGGTTCCTCATCCGATCTTTTTCAACTGGCTTTTCCCGAGGAAGATGACGATTAACAGAAATGCCGAAATCAAAGACTCAGAGGCATTCCTGGCGCTAACAAGAGAATTCTTTCTTGACGTGGCGGCTTACTCCGCGGTGAGAAATTACGATAATGTTTACAAATATCCCCCTCTCTTTACAAACTACGTAAATACTGTTAAGGACACGGGATATTCCATGGATCACCTCCATTACGCGCTTGAATTCATAACAACGGAGGAAATGCTCCGGGACGCACAAGCGGCGTACGCCGTACTCAATATTGACTACGATTTTTCAGCTCTTGAAGATGCCGTAAAGAATGAATCATTCAGAACAAGCAGTCCTGCGGTGTATGATTCTCTGAAAGGAGCGAGTCATTTGGAAGCGGACGGATTCACCGTTTTGGGTTACATTTACGGAACAGGAGAAAATGAATTTTCACTATCCGAAATGCCAGTAAATGAAACAATGTACGCATTTTTCGTAAAGGATAACCCTGAATGGGCGCCTGAAAACAAAGAGGACCTCATTTCAAAAGGATTAGTTGACGACCAGTACCTCTCAGGAATAACGCTCACAACGGAAAAGCTTTCGTACAAAGCGATTACAAACATCAGCTATTTTGCGGCAAAAGCGTTCTGCAAGTGGCTCACCGGGAAAACAGGCCGCACTGTCTACCTCCCATCGGAAATAGAATGGACATGCGCCTCATCAAACGCCAATCACTCTTTCCTTAAAACAAGCACTCCCATCACTTCGTCTCAAGCGGGACCGGTGGGAATGTTCGGAGGTGTCTGGGAGTTCACATCCACTTACTACGTACCGAATGACAACATCTTTGGCGACAACATTCAGGCTTTCTTAAACGCTAATGACTTTGTCGTGAGTCCTATTGTCAAAGGAGGATCATACCTGAGCAATCCTGACAACATCAGCAGCTACACAATAGGCATTGTTTCCCCTTCGCTCTGCACAGATACATACGGATTCAGAATCGCATGGAAGTAAAATCATGGAAAAAAACGCAATCAAAGTTTTGCAGACAAATAAGAAAGCCTACTTCAATTATGAAATTCTCGAAGATTTGGAAGCGGGAATAAGTCTTGAAGGGACCGAGGTGAAATCCATCAGGCAGGGTAAGTTCTCATTCACCGATTCTTATGTGAAAATTGAGAAAGGCGAGCTTATCCTCACGGGTTTTACCATCCAGCAGTATGACAAAGGCTCAATTTTCAATCACGATCCGGACCGCCCGCGCAGAATTCTCGTTCACAAGGCGGAAATAAAGCGTCTTCGTCGCAAGGTTGAAGAAAAAGGGCTTACAATCGTACCCACAAAGGTATACCTGAAAGGAAATCTCGTTAAAATACAGGTCTCTCTTGCCCGGGGAA
This sequence comes from uncultured Spirochaetaceae bacterium, assembly GCA_946410375.1. Lineage (GTDB taxonomy): Bacteria > Spirochaetota > Spirochaetia > Sphaerochaetales > Sphaerochaetaceae > CAMKAB01. Next base: position 2,137 of record CAMKAB010000020.1, on the reverse strand, counting down.
AGAATGTTCACGACAAAAAGAACGCTATCAAGGCAAAGGATCTGGACTTGCAGGCTCGTAGAGAAGCGAAAGAATACCGTTTTAGGTAAAACGCTATTATGACAGGCGGGAAAACAGGAAAAAAAAGCCTGTTCCCGCTTTCATTGTTCACGCTTTCACCGTTCACGCTTTCACGTTCGCGCTCTCACCGTTCCCGCTCTCATTGTTCACGCTTTCACCGTTCACGATAAAATCAAATCCGTTACAACAAAACTACAAATACGAGATAAAAGACAGGAAAATCTCATCCCGCCTCCCTCTTGAAAAAAAAGGCGTATTCTGCAATAATCCGAGGTATGCGTTCGGGGCGTCGCCCCTGGTGTAAACCGATTACACCTGCGTAAATCTCCTTTGGCTGTGTGTGTAAAACAGCTATGTTGCAACATGCAATGTAGTGAATTTTCAGAACAGCGCAAAGAGAAACAGTAATGGGGATAGGGCTTAAAAACTAAAAGTTCCCTATCTGAAGTCAGGAGTCATAAAAATGGCAGTAGTAACCATGAAAAGCCTGCTTGAAGCAGGAGTGCACTTTGGTCATCAGACCAAGCGTTGGAACCCTAAGATGGCGCCGTACATCTTCTCTGAAAGAAACGGTATCCATATCATTGATTTATCAAAAACAACCGCTTGCATTGTTGAAGCTTATGAAGCTGTTCGCGAGCAGGTAAAAGCTAACAAAACCGTTTTATTTGTCGGCACGAAGAAACAGGCTCAGCAGTCAATCCAGTCCGAAGCTGAAAGATGCGGAATGCCGTATGTCAATAATCGCTGGCTCGGCGGTATGCTCACAAACTTCACAACAATCAAAAAGTCAATCGCAAAGCTTAAGAAAATAGAGAAAATGTCCGTAGACGGCACTTTCGACAGTCTCACGAAAAAAGAAGTCGCCCAGTATACAAAAGAAAAAATCAAGCTTGAAAAGAACCTCGGCGGCATTAAGGATATGAAGGAACTTCCCGGCATTATCTTTATTATCGACACCAGAAAAGAAGATCTCGCTATTGCGGAAGCAAAGAGACTCGGCATTCCGGTTGTTGCAGTTGTAGACACTAACTGCGATCCTACAGACATCACCTATCCTATTCCGGGCAACGATGATGCAATCAGGGCTATTAGTCTTTTTGTGGAAATCATTGCAAACGCAGTAATTGATGCGGATAACGAAATCGGCTTACAGATTATTGAAAGCCTCCCGGATGATAAGACTGAAGAGGAAGTTTTAGCTGAACAATTTGTTTCCGACAAAGACGCTGAGGCGGAAGAAGAATCCGAGACGGAAGAGGAATCCGAGACTGAGAACGGTGCGGAAGATTCTAAAAACGAAGCCGAGGATGCCGAGTAATCATTTTTGCCGGACGCTTTGCCGGGATTAACGCAATTCAATACAGTTATTTGTTCGGTACTTGGAAAGATTCCTGAACAAACAGGAAACATCCCTGAACAAGCACAAATCAGATGCGTTTATCAAAGCAAAAGCGACAGAACATTTGTTTTACAAAACCAAAACATAAAAAACAAACACGAAAGCACAACATAAAGCGGGACCTTATTCGATTTGTCCCCAAGGAGAATACTATGGAAATTACAATAGAAATGGTAAAAAAGCTCCGTGAAGAAACTCATGCAGGTATGATGGATTGTAAGAAAGCCCTAAAAGAGAGTAACGGAGATTATGCTGCTGCAGTAAAGTACCTCAAAGAAGTCGGACTTGCGGCAGTTGAAAAGAGAGCGGACAGAGCAACAGACGAAGGAAGAGTAACCTTTGAGATTTCAGATAAAAAAGCGGTTATCGTAAACGTAACCTGCGAAACAGACTTTGTCGGTAAAAACGCCGAATTCGCAGAACTCGGAAAAAAGCTTTGCAAGCTTGCCATTGAGAAAGGCTACACGGAACCGACAGATGATATGAAAGACCTCGTTAACGGCCTCATTGCCACAATTCACGAAAACATGAACATCAAGAGAATGGCTGCAATGAGCATTGCAGATGACGAAAACGTAACCGGATACAGCCATGCAAACGGCGCAATCGGCGTTCTCGTAAAGTTCGCTTCCGACAATAAGGCTATCTTTGACAGCGATGCATTTAAGACTCTCG
>CAMKAB010000019.1 GCA_946410375.1 uncultured Spirochaetaceae bacterium | reverse complement strand
CGGGAATGTTCTGTAAATTCGGATTTTTTGAAGAAAGTCTCCCCGTTGCCGTTCCCGTCTGCAAAAAAGTCGTATGAATCCGTCCGTTTTTATCCGTAAGCTGAGGAAGAACGGAAACATACGTTGAAAGAAGCTTGGTAAGAGCCCTGAACCGAAGAATAAGAGCGGGAACAGGATCTGTGTCATAATAAGAAAGCGTTTCCAAAACATCGCTATCAGTTGAGTACCCGCTTTTTGTTTTCTTTATCGGCTCCAGACCTCGTTCTTTGAAGAGAACATCCTGAAGTTGCTTAGGAGAAGCAATATTAAACTCATGTCCGCAAAGAGTGAAAATCGTTTTTTCAATATCCGAAATATTATCTTTCAGCTCAGCTTGATATGAAAGAAGAGCTTTTCTATCCAGCAGAATGCCCACCGCTTCCATCTCCGCCAACACCGTTATGAGAGGCATTTCAAGCTTGTAAAAAACATCTTCCAAACCTTTTTCTTTTAATTTAGTCTGTAAAATGTACACAAGCCTTCGAATTTTCTCATTTTCATCCAGGTTCATGTCAACATTGTTTTTTAAAACAATATCTTCAAGCGTCGGTTCCGATGTCTCGGAATCTAAGAGATACTGCGCTATCTGAACATCAAAATACGGCTTTATCCCGCCACCCGTTCCGTTATTACCGGAAAAAACCTCGGCTTCCGCTTCCGAACGATACGATTCTCTTCCCGAAATGTGGGATTCTTTTCCCGAAACGTGCGACCCGCTTTGCGAAGCGCTTTCTGAAAAAAAAGAACCGCTTTCCGAAACATGCGACCCGCTTCCCGCTTTCAGGGCAGCGTTTCCATCATCAGACTCAAAGTTTTTATTAAAGAGAGATGCGGAATAACCATCATCGGAGTCCTTCGCAATCGCATAATCTTTTTCTTTTTTATCAGAAGAAACGCTGTTTTTTTCGAACAAAAATCCTGAATCCGATCCGTTTAAACCCTGCCCGGAATACTCTTTTATTTTGTTTTTTAAAGCGAATCCGGTAAGGTGAGTTTTATCATTCAAACTGACAGCAAAATCATCAGGAACGGTAATTACGTCGCGCCCACCGAAATCATCAATATCATATTGCGGTTTTTTTCCGCCCGATTCGCTTTTTTCAACGTCGCTCCTGCCGTAAGACGAACTTTGAGAAGTTCCGTTTTTCATTCCGTCGGAACCATCGTATTTTCCCGTTAAAAAGCCCTTTGCGGTAGCTGCTAACGTCTTTGAGCGCATTTTCAAAAAGATTTCCACCGCCTTATACCAGTCAATACTATCCGTTTTACAGTCCGATAAATCAAAACCGTCATCTGAAAACAAATCGTTTTTCAACGTAATAAGCGTATGAGACAGCTCTATTCCGTCTTTCGCCGCTTCGAGCTTTGTTTTAACGGCTCCCTTCATCAGAGAAATATTTGCATACGCATTTTCCAACGTATCATACTCTTTAAGCAGTTTTACCGCTCCCTTTTCCCCGATACCGCTGATTCCGGGCACGTTATCCGATGAATCCCCCAATATTGTCAAATAATCGCATATCTGATCAGGACGAACACCGAAAATCTCCTCCACCTCTTTTTTTCCGCAGAGCCTCCACGACTTCTCATCCTTTTTCGGAGGACGAAGCGCAAAAGTCGAGTCGGAAACGAGCTGCAAAAGATCCTTATCTCCGGTAACGACCACTTGTTCTATATCGCGCCTGGTAAGGTTATTTACCAGCGTTGCAATAACATCATCCGCCTCGGCTCCTTCCTTAATGAAATGCTTTATCCGCATTTTATCCAAAATCTCAATAATACGGGGAATCTGCTCGTGCAAATCTTCCGGCGTTTTCTGACGGTTAGCCTTGTATTCGGGATACAGGGAATGACGGAATGTTTTCCCTTTGGAATCCAGAGCAACAGCTATGTACTCGGGTTTATAATCGCGCAAAATCATCATCAGAGTATTAAAAAAACCGTATACAGCAGAAACATTATGTCCGTCTTCATCTAAAAGCGGACGAGACATGAATGCGTAATAAGACCTGTAAATCTGCCCGTAACCGTCTATGATATAAAATCTTTCCTTTTTTTCCATAATTTTCAGCCCGACCTGTCGTTGTTGCCGCCTTTCAATCCTGAAACGACTCTCAGTCACCCAAGAGCTTCTTTACATTCACATTTCCCGATACTTCTTCCAGCTTTTCCTTCACCGCTTCCGTTACCTTGCCTGAAGCATCCTCAAATTTTTTCGTTATTTCCTCAACCAAAGAGGGATTATTCACGATTGTTTCCGTACCGTTTGAAGCATTTTCAGCATTTCCATCCGTCTTTTTTTCTGTTTTCGAAACACCGCGTTCCGCCCTGAAACTCGTTCCTATGTACTTATCGGAAAAATCAGGGAAAAACAAAAAAATAACGAAAAAACTGATAACACCTATCAGCAATGCAGTAGAAAAACCTGACAATTTATATTTTACAGACATATTCATCTCCTTCTCAATTCAATGAGTTTTTCAACCCGACCCGTTTTATGACCGTGTGCTTTAATAGCAAGCGAACAAAATCGAAACCAAATACTGCGCCTTTACTAATTAAATGCGAACAGCACAGGCAAATACGGACAACACAGGCCGATTCTCTCAAACAAACGAATTATTTAATTCCTTTTGAAACTCAAGCGCACTCACATCGCTCGGCAGGCAATACGCGCCTCTCGGCGAGAGGGACACCCCGGTGACCTTCGGTCCGTCCGGCATGCAGGAACGTTTAAACTGCTGACTGTAAAACCGTTTGTAAAACACAGTAAGGGCGTTTTTAATTTCGTTTTCGGAGAAATAGCCGTTAAACGCGTACTTCGCCAATCTGAGCGTCTTACTCGGAGCCCATCCGTTACAAAGAGTATTATAAATAAAAAAGTCGTGAAGTTCGTAACTTCCCAAAATCTCTTCCGTGTTCTGAGCACCGGGAAGAAGCTCGGGACTCACCGGAGTGTCCAGAATAGCGTTTAACGTATCCCTCAATAGGGAATTTTCCGTTAAATCGGCGCGAAGGCGAACAATCTCCCTGATAACGGTTTTCGGAACGGAGGCATTTACGCTGTACATGGACATATGATCTCCGTTGTATGTGGCCCACCCGAGTGCGAGTTCGCTCAAATCACCGGTTCCGAGAACAAAACCGCCCTCCATATTGGATAAATCCATAAGAACCTGAGTTCTTTCGCGAGCCTGCGCATTCTCATACGTCGTGTTGTAAACGTTGCGATCCTGCCCGATGTCGTCAAAATGCTGCAAAACAGCATCGCTGATATTTATCTCCCTGAGGGTACACCCCAGCGCCTTCACAAGGGAAACCGCATTGTTCTTCGTGTTTGAAGATGTTCCGAAGCACGGCATTGTAACGCAAATAATCTTTTTCCTATCCATATGAAGCATATCAAAAGACCGGACTGCGACAAGCAAGGCGAGCGTTGAATCGAGTCCGCCCGAAATTCCCAAAATAAGACACTTGCTGTTCGTATGAACAATACGCCTCTTCAAACCCAAAGCCTGCAAGGTTAGTATTTTCTCACACTCAGCCTTTTTCTTCTTCACATCTTCCGGCAGGAACGGATTGCGGGAAATATTACGGGTAAGCGTCGTTTCTCCCATTTCCAAATCAAAACTTCGGACCTCCGGCGCAATTTCATTTTCCACCTTGAAATCGGAGTCTTTCTTTCTTTGAAAACAGATACTCTGGACATCGATTTCCGAGATTAAAAGACAATCCTCTTTCATGCTGTGAGAAGAGAGAACATTCCCGTTTTCCGCAATAAGGTTTTGCGCCGTAAAGACATAATCAGTAGTACTCTCCCCGTCTCCCGCAGAACACAAAAGGTAGGCGCACTTCAAAAAAGCGCTTTTGCTCGCCGCAGCATCCCTGATTCCGAGCGCTCTTCCGCTATACGCTTCAAAAGAAGAAAGCCCCACGACAAGGTTCGCTCCGCCGTAAGAGAGCTTCACGGCATTATCGTTCAGTCTGAATAAATCATCACCCAATTCCACGGTAAAAGAAAAATCCGACATTGTTTTACATGTGAAAACAAAGGCGGGAGACGCAGTGATCATCGTTCCGCCTATATCAAAATCGGCGCTTTTATCAAGAGAAGAAAAATATCTGCTTCTTTCCTCGTTTTTTACAACCGCACCGAGAATCTTCCCCCCTGACGAAACAATCGCCGCATTATACAACTTACCCGAATGCGAAACAGGAGAACCGAACACCAAAACCATATTTTTTGGAACCTGACGGCAAATATCCAGTATGCACTCTTCCGCTGCGTCTGTGAGCGTATTTTGAAAGAACATATCTCCGCAAGTAGAACCGGTAAGAACCAATTCAGGCATCGCTAAAAGGTGAACCCCCTCTTTTTCCGCATCTTTTACCAAAGAAAGAATTTTTTCCTTATTATACTCAGGATTAGCAATCCTGATAGACGGAGTTACACAAGAGATTTTCACAAACCCATGTCTCATAACACACCCCCTGCACACGCGCGGCGCGAACCTCAAACATAAAAGCTTATGTTCGGTTCAAACACACATTTCCGGCCACTTAAAACAAAAAATGCGGCAATTCACATATTTTACCATGCGACTTGCCACATTATACCATCTCCGTAAAGAATAATGAAGAATAACCCGCAAGGAAGTTTTTATCGTTTCAAAAACGTATATCTTTCCGCTTTTTCTTTACCGGAAATCCCTCGGAAAGAAATTCGGCGATGAACAATGAAACGCTTCAAAACGTACACACTTCCTTTGTTTTCGCTGCTCGCGATTTCAATAATACGAAACGTTGCAACAGCTTATAAAACATGAACGCTATCCGGATCAAACACCAGGCAGCATGTTTCCCCGACTTTGAAGATATGTTTGTTCTTAGGGTTATGCTCTTCCAACTTAACCAACGTATCTCCTACCATTACATGATAGTTCTGATATGAACCCATAAAGCATGATAGCACGACACGACACTTCAAGCCTCCTGACTCCTTCAATATCGCCGCCTCCGGACGCAAAACGATTGTACAGGAATCGCCCGCATTCAAGCCTTTCTCGTTAGGAAGAATAACATCGGTGCCCTCAATATGAGCGGTTATCTGCTTTTCATTTGAATAAACGACTTTTCCGCGAAGAAAGTTCGCTTCTCCGATGAAATCCGCAACAAATTCATTCACCGGATGATAATAAATATCGTACGGGGAACCTATTTGGGCCACAACACCCTTATTCATAATAATTATTTTGTCGCTGATAGCCATAGCTTCGCTCTGATCGTGGGTAACGTATATAGCCGTGATACCCACCTCCTGCTGAATCCTGCGGATTTCGGTACGCATCTGAACACGCAGCTTCGCGTCCAGGTTGGAAAGCGGTTCGTCAAACAAAAGAACCGACGGCTCAATTACAAGTGCGCGAGCAAGAGCCACGCGTTGCTGCTGACCTCCGGACAGCTGGTTTGTCATTCTGCTTTCCATTCCCGAAAGCTCAACGAGGGAAAGGATTTTCGTTACTCTTTCCTTGATCTCATCCTTCGGAACTTTTCTCAACTTAAGACCGTAACTCACATTGTCAAAAATATTTAAGTGAGGCAGAAGAGCATAACTCTGGAACACCATAGCCGTGTCTCTCTTATTCGGAGTAAGCTCGTTGATAGCCTCATTTCCAAGATAAATCTCTCCCGCATCCGGACTTTCAAAACCGGCGATCATTCTGAGCGTGGTTGTTTTTCCGCAGCCTGAAGGACCGAGAAGCGTTACGAATGAACCCGGCTCAATGGTAAGGCTCGTATCCTTAACAGCATAAAAATCCTTCCCCGTCTTAGGGTCCTTATATATCTTTGAAATCCTGTCTAATCTGACACCCTTTTTTACTTTATCCATAATCGTTCACTCCTAAAAATTCATTTTTCTGATATCTTGCTGACGCCAAACCTGCGCATCCCTATATTCATCAACAGCACCGCCGCATAAGTAATAAGGATGAGGATGGATGCAAACGCACAAGCAAGACTGTATGCGCCCTTTTCCGCAAATTCATTGATTTGAACCGTGATAAGCAGAAACTGCGGGGTAACAAGCAAGATGATTGCCGAAATAGCGGTTATGCTTCGCACGAAAGAGGTCACGAGACCGGAAAGGAAAGAATCCTTAATCAAAGGAAGCGTAACCGTGGAAAACACCTGAAAACTGTTCGCACCCATATCGTAAGCGGATTCCTCAATAGATTTATCTATCTGCCTGAGGGCGGAAATACCGCTTCTCGTACCGGTAGGAAGGCTTCTCACGACGAAAACAATAACCAGAACAATTCCCGTGCCGTAAATTCCCTGTAAAATGCCCGAACCGAATATGCCGTTGCTGAATCCTCTGATATATCCCACGCCGAGAACCGTTCCGGGAACCGCCATAGCGAGCATGGAAACAGCTTCAATAAAGCCTTTTGACTTGAATTTACGTTTCACAACGAGATAGCTGATTATCATACTGAGAAGCGCCGTAATCGGAGAACTGATAAAGGAGAGGATGAAACTGTCTTTAAAGACCTTCAAGCCCTTATATTTACTGAAAACCTGCCCGAACCATTTTCCGGTGAGAGGGAAGAACTTATATCCCCATGTCGGGAAAAGCGCACCCACAGGAACGCAGATATACATGATAATGACAAACAGAGCGACTGTCGCACAGAACAACGTTAAAGGAATTTTCACGCTTCTGTCCTCAATAAGCATTCTCACACGGCTGGCCTTTCCGGTAAGCGTTGCCGTTGATTTTCGTTCAAGGTAGAATTTCTGAACAATAAACATAAGAAGCGTTATGCTCAAAAGGACAACTGCCATCGCGGATGCGCCCGCTTTATCATAGTTTCCGGTAATTTGAAGATAAATTGTCGTGGCGAGAGTATCATAAGAACCTCCGATTATCATCGGGTTTGCAAAGTCGGCGATAGATTCAATGAACGTTACAAGAAACGCATTTCCGATTCCCGGAAGAAGAAGCGGAAGCGTAACGCTGGAGAAGACTTTAAAACGGCTTGCTCCCATATCCCGCGCCGCCTCCTCCAGAGACGGATCTATATTTCTGAGAAGCCCTTTGAACATCATATAACACACAGGGAAGAACGTAAGGCTTTGAACAATGACAATTCCCCAAAAGCCATATACGCTGTTGTCATAAATTCCAAGTACATAACGAGTTAGAATACCAGCCTTACCGAAAAGCATAATCATTGAAAGGCTGAGAACAAAAGGAGGAGAAACAACAGGAAGCATTGAAACGACCTTGAAAAGTCCGCCTACAAATCCGTTCAATTTCACATATTCTTCAACATAAGCAAAAAGAAGTCCCACCGCCGTAGCGAAAACACCCACGGTAAAACCTATTTTCAGCGTATTGGTTATGGCCTTTGTAAAGGTCGGGATCTTGAAAATTCTCTTAAAAACGCCAAAACCTACTCCGCCGTCTCCCACAACGCTATCCACAAGCAAAACAGCAAGCGGATAGAGAATAAAAAGCGTCAGGAATGTAATCAATAACACTATGGTAGTTATCATTATAGGGTCACCCAACAGCTTTTTCCTGTCTAAAGCCGCGCCCTGTTTAGTAGCCATTTTCTCCCCCTTAAAGAAGGACTTTCAAAACCGCCCTCTTATTTTCAGTTTTAAAAGCGCCCTGAATAATAATCAAAAAAATAATTGTTAAAAAAAAGGGCGGCGGTTTAAACCACCACCCGTTCCGGTATATTCCGATTTATTACTTAACCTGGAATCTGCCCTGGTTACCGGTATCAATTCCGGACTTGGCAAGAGCAGCCATAAGCTCGGCAATGTATGTCTTCGTATTCTTTGTAGCATCCTCAAAGTCATAATCCATAACGTTATTCGGATCAAGACCGAACTCTTTCGCCACTTCCGGCTGAGTTGCATTGTCAATTACGAGGAACTGATAAGAACCGTTCTCCTTAGCCTGATCTACGCACTCAGGGGAAAGAGCGTACTCAATCCAAAGCTTTGCAGCATTAGGGTGCTTATTGCCTTTGAAAATCGCCGTTGCGCCGATTTCGCAGGACGTACCGCTCGCAGGAATAACAAGACCGATATTTTTATAACCGTTGTCAACAATCTGATAAATACCATCATGTAAGAAACCGATTCCCACAACGCACTCGCCGATACCGACGTTCTTGCTCGGACCGGAACCGGACTTTGTGTAAACCTCAATATTTTTATCAAGATCAACAAGATACTTCAAACCTTCGTCGTGGCCGTACTTCTGAATCATTGTGTTGATAACAAGCTTTGCCGTTCCGGCGGTATTGTAGTTTGAGAGCCAGATCAAATCTCTATACTCAGGCTTTAACAAATCAGGCCAGTCTTTCGGAGCTTCGATCTTGCGACGGGAAAGCTCATCTTTGTTATACATAAATCCGAGAATACCGGTGTAAATACCATACCAGCGATTCTCCTTATCCTTGTAAACAGGTTTTGCAATGTGAGAAGCATTCTTTGCATTGTAAGCCTCTAAAAGGCCCTCGCTTGCAAGCATATTGTACGGGTCCGTCGTACCTCCGAAGAAAACGTCTGCGGAAGGATTTCCCTTCTCTTCTTCAATCTTCGCCTGTACTTCTCCGGTTGACAATCTCTGATGACTTACTTTAATGCCGAATAATTTTTCAAACTTATCACATGCAGCGGTAAGATACTCTTCTTCACATGAACCGTAAACAACAAGCTCACCCTCTTTCTGAGCGGCTTTTACCAACGCTTCGTCAAAACCCGCAACATCTGATGATTTTGCTGATTCTTTCTGAGCATTTGCAAAAACGGCAAAGGCGCACAAAGAAATAATTAGAACCAATGTTAAAATTTTTTTCATTGAATAATCCTCCCTAAAAAAATTTTATCAACCTTTAACAGTTTAAAACCGAATATCCAACTTCGCAATAAAATTTTTATCTTGGCAATGAAAAAAAGCAGGAAACATTACCCCGATATCAATACCGAACTGCTACCGACAAGTAAAATTCGCATTTTCCGGTTTTATTTCAGTCAAGTTTCATCCTTACGCTGCTGCGTCCTTCCGAGTTTTTTTCAACGATTATTTGCTTATCTATTTTACTTTTCAGCGCTTCAACATGAGAAATAATCCCCACCAAACCTTTGCCCTCGGTAACGGAAATCAGTGTGTTATACGCCTTTTCAAGAGTTTCGGAATCCAAAGAGCCGAACCCCTCATCTACAAACATCGTTTCTATCTCAACCCCACCGGCATTGGACTGAATCTCATCGGAAAGCCCCAAGGCAAGCGATAACGACGCCATGAAAGACTCGCCTCCGGACAGCGTTTTCACGCTCCTCACCGTTCCGTTGTAATAATCCGTTATATCAAGGTTCAGCCCTGCTTTGCTCCGCTTATTGTCTGAAGTCAGGGAGCGGCAAAGTTCAAACATTCCGCTTGTCATACTTCTGAGCCTTATATTCGCCCTTCTTAGGACTCTATCAAAAAAGGTAGCCTGAACGAATGCTTCAAACGTTATTTTTTCCCTATCGGCAAGCGTTCCGTTCGCCGTATCGGAAAGGGATTTGATACAAAGATATTTCTGTTCGATTTCAGCGCATTTCTCATTCTCCTTTTTCAGATTTTGCAAAACATTCGTATTTCCGCTTATCTTTATATTTATTTTCTTTATTTCTTCGTTATTATTCTGCATTTCAGAGCGTATCTTTTCGATGTTTTCCCTTAAAACATTCCCGTCTGCGCTCCCGGAGTCTTGCGTATTCTTCTCCAG
>CAMKAB010000018.1 GCA_946410375.1 uncultured Spirochaetaceae bacterium | reverse complement strand
AGGTTTCCGTTTCCGCCTCGGGGCTCGCTCGGCTTTCCGGACGCCGCGCTTCGCGCGGCTCTGCGTGCTCCGCAGGTTTCGCTCCCGCCTCCGGGTCCGTGCTTCCTCCGCAGTCACCCCGCCTCGAAGCCCCGCCCGAGAAGTTAAAACGCCGTTCTAACCCAAAAACAAAAGGTTTATGAATATCGTTTTAACATGTGTTAAGCGCATATCATATGTATAGTTGTTTCTTTTATAGTTAGCCTAGTTCTGTCAAGAACTAGGCTAAGGGTACACCCTTAAAATTTTTTAATTTAAGTAAAATTGAGACAAATAGACCCGTGTTTCTACACTTTTTGACACACAAGAGTCATAATGACACATCATTTTTCTTTATTTCGGCATTTTAAAATCTTTGCACTCTCTTTTTGCCGCATAATAAAAGGAAAACCGAGATAAAGTTAATCTGAAAATTACAAATTTCTTCTTCGACAAAAACGTAATTATTTATAATACAAACAAATACATAAAATTGGCACGGTATTTGCTATAATCTTTGTGTAAGCTGAAAAGCCTACAAGAAAAATAAAAAAACAATAATGGGTAAAACCCCGGAGGTACAATATGAACTACTTAGCAAGAAAAAATGAATTGAATGACTTTGACACATTCTTTGATAATGTGTTCGGAAACTGGGGAATCAGAAACAGCAAAATCCCTTCAGTGGATGTTTCTGAAGATAAGGATGCTTTCTATGTAGAAGCCGAATTGCCGGGATACAAAGAAGAAGATGTAAACGTACACGTTGAAAAGCATGTACTTCACATTTCATCCGAGAAGACTTCATCCGAAAAAGAGAAAAAGTATCTTGTAAAGGAAAGAAGCTACATCAAATTTGACAGATCTTTCTCCTTACCTGAAGGTATCGACGAAGACAAGATTGAAGCGGAATTCGCCGAGGGCGTGTTGAAGATCACCCTTCCGAAATTACCGGTGGAACAGCCGAAGAAAATCAATATTTCCTTCAAGCACTAAAAACAAATAAAAAAAGAGGAACCGTAAAGTCGCCGTATAAAAGCGCTTACAGTTCCTCAAAATACTAAAATTCCTCTAATAAGACTGCCGCAACAACGAACCGGAAAGGACAAGTTTACGTTCCGTTCAATTCGGTTTAAAAATGCGGCAGACTTTTTTTGCCTCTAACCGGCAACCACGGAAAAGCTTACGGATTTCCGCCCGTGCTATTCCCGGTCCGCTATTCGCAATCAAAAATCGCCTTGTTTGCAATATACCGCCCGTAATCCGCCTTCCATTTTTTATGCTCCGAACTCTCATCGTATAACGCAAGCGAAGAAGCCGGCATATCCACACATATCATCAGGTCATACCGGTTCGGACGAGGAGTGCAATTTTTATAAACATCAACACCCCGTATATCGTATTTTCCAACCAAATCCTTAAAAAGCGCCTCAGCTTCTCCAGCAATCCTGCTTCTGTCCGCTTCAGACACCTCGTCTTTGTATTTCACAATAATATAATGCTTCATAAACACCTCGCAAATCGCAACTCACATTCCGCAATCCCGAAACGCGCGGCAAGTTCCCGCGACTGACACACGATAAAATCGCATTTCCGCCAGCCGGAGCATGCAAAACTTTTTATACGCCTCAGCTTTTCATACCGGTAACTATAATTTATACATGCAACCAATATCTTTACAGGCAGGCTATTCATCCAAGAAAGCCTTTCATACCGAAAACTTTGATTTATACATGCAACATTGAATAGAACGCAATAAGAACCCCCGCAATACCTTCTCCGCCGAGGAAACCGCTCGCAACGAGATTCACATCGGTATCGCTCACCTTTTTTGTTTTCTTGCAAATCGCACCGATAATCGCCCCGAGACCCACCGGAAGCGTTATCTGCATAGGCAGATACACACCGAGTCCGAGCGTGGCGGAAGGCACTTTGCACAAAAAGAGAACAGCGCCCAAAACAATTCCGGCAAAAAACTCCACGGTATTTTTAAATTCGTTCGCCATATGAGCCACAGCACGCGCCTGAGGTGCCGGAAGAGCATCCGTTCCGAATGCGCCGAACGTTTTCTGCATCAGAAAAAGGACTAAAACAGCCAGCACAGCACCGATTACACCTCCGAAAAACTCAGCCTTAATCTGCGCCTTAGGATTCGTCTTTAAAAGGTAACCGCTCTTTAAATCGTTCATAACATCACCGGAAAGTCCGCACGCCACCGCCGTAAGAGCCGCCACGCAGAATAGTCCGATAACCGGAGTGGTTCTGAGCGCACCCACTCCGAGCATCACCAAAATTCCGAATATTTCCATCGGGTTGATTCCGCTCTGTCCGGTAAGCATTCCGCTTAAAAGACAAGCCACGCCCACAAGAATCACCGCAATAAACGCCTGAATAAAATTGATTTCAACAAACAGAGTGAGCAAAACCGCCATAACCACAGCCCCGCAAACTCCGATTATAATCTGCTTTTTCCCGATCTTACCGAAAGACGTCTTCTCCTTGAACAGCTTTACAAGGAACTTAATCAGAATTCCCACACCCGTGCCGATCATAAGCCCGATACCGAGATTTTGCCTGAACGATTCCGAAAAACCGAGAGGCGCGAGAACAAAGCAGCTTACCACTCCGCCAGCCAGCCAGCAAAGCGCCGCCATCTTGTCTATAACCGCACCGATCGCAAACGCCATCGGGCTCACCCAGAAGTACACAGGAGGGACTTCGCCCTTGTAAACCTTTCCTCCCTTATAAACGGCGAACGCAGCGGGAATCCATCCGAACAAATCTCTTACAATGGTAAAAACAATGCTGAATCCCATGGAAACAAACAATTTCACTGCCTGCTTTCCCTTTTCAACTCCTGCTTTCAACGTTTCATACGCCGCATTTCCGATAGGAAACACAAGGTGCTGCTCCTCAATAAGATTTCTCCTGAAAAGCGCGGAAAAAACAGTTCCGAGAATAGCACCGAGAATTGTTACCACAAAAACAGGCAGCATTTTTATTTCCGCACTTCCGTTTAAAATCCAAATTCCCGGAAGAGTGAATGCAAGACCGCCCGAGACCATCGCTCCGGCGCTCATCAAAGTATGAGTCACATTCATTTCCTGCAACGAAGAATTTTTAAACCTGCTTAAAACAGCCATGGAAAGAACCGTTACAAACACGGTAGGCCACGGCAACGCTCCCATTCTGAGCGCCACATACATAGAACTCGTGGTGATAACAAGTAGTCCCACCACTCCTAAAATAAAACCTCTAAGCGTAAATTGTTTCATAGACGAAAAGTATACAGAAATTCACCGAAAAATACTACCTGAAACAAGGTTGCATTCCGCCGCATCAGCCGCCGAGCATTTCCCGCATCAGTAGCCTGGCATTCTCCCACATCAGCAACCGACCATTTCACATATCAACCGCCATGCACTCGCATATCAGCCGCCGAGCATTTCCCGGGCATGACGCAGCGCCGCTTCCGAATCGTCGCCCGAAAGCATCCGGCTGATTTCCTTAACGCGCTCGTCTCCCGACACCTGAATGATTTCCGTAAACGTCCGTCCGTCCTTAACTTTTTTTGACACAACAAATTGAAAATCAGCCTTACTTGCAAGCACGGCAAGATGAGTAACGCAAAGAACCTGTTTTTTCTCCGAAAGCTCCTTAATGCACGACGCCAGGGACAACGCCACCGAACCTCCGATTCCCGTGTCTATTTCATCAAAAACCTGCGTCTCTATTGAATCGGAAGACGAAAGAACCGTTTTCACCGCCAGCATTATTCTGGAAAGCTCTCCCCCAGAAGACGCCCCTTTCAAACCCTTCAAATCCTCTCCGGGATTAGCGCAAAAAAGGAATGAAACGCTATCCTGACCGAAAGCGGAAATCTTTTCAGTATCCGTTAAAACCTCAATTCTAAACACCGCATTCGGCATTCCGAGACCTTTGAGCACCTTTTCTATTTTTCCTTGCAACACAGAGGCCGACTTTGAACGAAGAGCCGACAACGCACGCGCCGACTCAAAGTATTCCGCCTCTTTTTCAGAGATTTTTTTCTGTAAACCGGCCACCGCCTCGTCCAGGTTGTCGCTCATTTCAAGTTCGGATCGGGCTTTTTCCGCAAAATCCGCCACCCCTGCAAGGCTTCCCCCGTATTTTCTCTTCAACTTTTGCAAAAGAGAAAGGCGTTCCTGCATGGCATTCACCTCGTCTTCGGAAAAATGAATATCTCCGAGATACGATGAAATGCTTTCCGCAATGTCCTCTGTTTCGATAAGAGCGGAATTGAGGCGTTCGTTATAAGAAGCCAACTCGCCGTCTATCTTCACCGCTTTTGAAAGCGCTCCTATCGCATTATATAAATCCTTTTTACTGTCTTTCAAAAAGGACACGGCATAATTCATATCTTCATAAATATTCTGAACCTGAGACGCCTTGTTTATTTTCGCCTTCAAATTCTCGTCTTCCGCCGTATCTTTAATCAATGCCGCATCTATCTCATCCAAAGAGAATTTCAGATAATCCCTGTTCTTCTCCATGGCTTCCGCTCTACTCCGAATATCCGAAATTTCCTCATTCAACTCATGAATATCCTCGCTCAAAGAACGCACTTTATCCGAGATTTCCCCGCTATGAGTATAGGAATCAAGTATTTTTCTCTGATTATCGGAAGAAAGCAAGCTTTGATGTTCCCCCTGCCCGTGAATATCCACAAGGCTGTCCACAAAATAAGCAAGTTCCGACCGGGTAACCATCTCATCCTGAATGTATGCGGAAGACCTGCCGTTCGCCTTGATAATCCGCTTTACCAGAATCGCACCATCCTCATCCTCGGGATTTATTCCCTTTTCAATAAGCCACGGCACCGATTCGTGATTTTGCGGAACAGAAAAAAGCCCCGTTACGGAAAGAAAATCGGAACCCGCGCGGAGTGCGCTCACATCGGCTTTTTCACCTAAAAGCAGATTCAAAGCCCCTAAAATAATAGATTTACCGGATCCTGTTTCTCCCGTGATTACATTAAATCCTTTATGCAGGTCTATAGAGAGATTATCAATCAATGCAAAATTCTTTATTTCAAGTTTCTCTAACATTCTTTTCCGCTATCCCGCACGCTTTGCATATCGCAGTTCATCCCGGACCGCCTGCCGCAGCGAGTCGGGTCTTTTCATCCCGCGAAAGTCCTGCATAGAGCGTCCCTTTCCAAGCCGGAACCGCTCTCCGCAGTCGTGTCCTTCCAGTCCGCGAACGTCCTGCCGTACCTTGCGCTACTTTGTGTTTATTCCGCTTGCCCAGCCGAGCTTATCCCGCAAAACTTCTATGAAATTACGCCTCTTATTCTGTACGAAATAAGTAAAATAATCGTTCTTTTCCAAATAAATCCTATCTCCCGGCAAAAGCTTAAGCGCCTCATGCCCGTCGCACGTTAAGATCATCTCTCCATTCTGAGGCGGAACTTCAACCATAATATGAGAATCCTCAGACACCACAAGAGGCCTCACCCCGAGCGTAAACGGACAGACGGGATTCACGATAATGCTTGAAATGCTCTCGTCCAAAATCGGACCGCCCGCAGATAAATTATAAGCAGTTGACCCGGAAGGCGTAGCGAAAATTATTCCGTCACCCCGAAGCGTTGCGGCGTATGTCCGGTTTATATTCAACGTAAACTTGGCAAGTTTTGCCCGGGAAGCGGAAGTTGTGCAAAACTCGTTTAAAGCCGAATCCTGATATATTTCGTTTCCGCCGCGCATAACGGTTGCCTTAAGCCTCATTCTCTTATCCAGCACGCTGTTTCCGCCGGCAAACTCTTCAAAAACATCCTTGTATTCGGAAAGAGCTATCTTCGCAAGATACCCGAATGTTCCCAAATTCACAGCAAAAAGCGGAATATTCGTTTTCTTCAATATGCTTGAACACGAAAGAACAGTCCCGTCTCCCCCGAGAGACACAGCCATATCCGCCGGCGGAATCTCAATCTGATTATCCTGAACAGTGCTTTGCAATGTCACAGTGATGGTTTCTATGCCTTTAGCCTTAAAATATTCCCGCATTTCGGAAAGCGCCGAAGAAATCGCGCTTTTCGAAGGATTCGCCAGTATTACCACTTTGTTTATTTTCATATTATTCCTATTCTAAAATAAAAATATCCATATAATACAATATAACAAAATATTATTATATTGTAAATATTTTTCATTAGCCTCGTTTCACGCTCGCCGCCTTATTTTACAATACCCCCACGGCAACGCACCTACGAGCCTCGTTTCCAGCTCACCACCTTGTTTTTACAATACCCTCACGGCATACCCTCACGGCAACGCACCTATCGTCCTTGAAATAATATCTATGTCCTGCGCCCTCAAAAAAGGATAAATCGGGAAAGAAACCGTCCTGCTGTAATACGATGCCGATTTAGGCAATTCCTGATAATACTTTGCATCTAAATGAGCGATGATGGAATTTTCAAACGTTTTTACCAAAGGAACACCCTTCTTCTTCGCAAACAGAATGAAATCATCCGGCTTGGAACCCATAAAAACTGGGAACCTGGAACCGTTGGAAGTGTATTCTGTACTGCTGATTCCGAACCTGCGGCTCCCGGAAGATTTGAAATTCGAAATATAAGCCGACAAAATAGAACGCCGTTTTTCGCTGTCAAGTTCAATATTCTGCAACTGAATAAGAGCTAGAGAAGCGTTTAAATCGGTAAGCCGCGTGTAAGAAGAAAGAAAACTTCCGTCCTCCTCATCGGATTCGGAAAGCCCCGCCACGTCCTTCACTCCGAGCACGCATCCGCCCGCCGAGGATACCACCGAGTTATCCTCCATCGCGCAAAGCACCACATCCCCGAAAGAACCCGCATAAAGATCCGATTTATCAATATAAGACCCCACCGATTCCGTTACATCTTCCAGTATTTTCACACCCGAATATTCCGTTTTCTGATAAAACGTCGTATCCCTATTGTAAAACGCGGCAATAGACGCCGCCGAATCGTACAAAATAAAAAACTCAGCCCCGCTTCGCAAAATCTCTTCCGAACCGGGAAGCCCGTTCTCTTCCTCAACATCAGCAAACACAACCTTACATCCGATTTTTTTCAAAATCGCATAATACGTATACGGAGCAAGCGCAGACACCGCAACCACGCTGTCCTTCGTTACCCCGAGAATATGCAAAGCCCGAAAAATACCGTCTGTATACGTTCTAAAAGTATACGCTTTCCTACACCGTAAAAAGGACGCAAAAGAGAAACAAAGCTCCGCCTCTTTTTCCCCCGAACCGATACGTTCCTCCGCCATCGTTTCAAGAACGGAATACATATCCGCTCTTTTTAATGTTGGTTTATAAAATTGTATCATACCGCTAACTGTATCTCTTAAATTACTTTATTTCGCAAAAAAACCGAGAATAAAAGCAAAGAACTCAGGGCGCAGCCTCCATAAACGCACATTTCCGTTTCCGAAAATTCTTCGCCGCGCCCCGGGCGAAAATCAGAACTTGAACAACGCTCCGAGCGCAACATAGTAATCGAGATTCACCTTGCTCACCGTCTCGGAAATGTCGTATACAGTCTTGCCGTTCTCCTTGTATTCTTCCTTATACTTTGCGGAAAAACTCAAACTCGGGGAGAAGAGCAGAGAAATCACGCAATAGTCAGTCAGCTCATATCGTCCTTCAAGATGGAGATTTAAGCCGAATCCTGAGAAATTATACTTTTTCTTTTCGGTTATGGTTGAACCGGACGCATACTGTTTTTTGTGCTCTTCCGTTCTGTTCAAAACATTGTAGTTAAATCCGCCGCCCGCCAGAATTCTGAAATCATCCAAATCAAACACATACGCCGCACCTAAACTGAACGCCGTGAAACTCCTTGAAGATGTATAATCCGACGTGCTTGTCTTATCCGTATTCCAGTGGTTCTTGCTGTCGTGAACCAATCCGTCTATCTTAATGCTTCCCGGGAAGCCGAATCTGACATTTCCGTATATTTCAAGAGGGATATTGAGTTTATAACTCGCCATAATAGCGAAAGAGAAGAAATCAGACTTCAGCTCAAATTCCTTATCACCGCCGTTCGTGGGGGAAGTTTCGTATTTTCCGTTATGAACAGTATATCCCGCAGTAATGCCAAGCTTGAATTTTCCGTTTGCATTCGCTTTTAAGCGTCCCTTTTTAGCCGGAACATCCGGGTTCGCAGGATTGGAATAGAAGTTCTCTCCGCCGCCCTGAGAGAAGCCCACATCTCCCACCGCTATGCTTTCCTGAGCGCCGTTTGCGGCATCTTGAGCGTTTCCGAGCGTTTCTCCCGCGATATTCAGCGCAGACTCACTTGTTTTCCCGGCAGCTTCAAGCGCGCCATTAGCCGCATCCTGCACGTTTTCCGCAGTCTGGCTAAGCGCTCCTGCAACATTCTGAGCAGTATTCTGAACCTTCTCCGCTCCGCTCTGAACCGAACTCTGAGCGTTGTTCATCGTCCTTTCCGCTTCCATGCGAGCGTTATCTATAATCCTCTGAGCTTCCTTCTGCGCACTACTCACTATGCTCTGAGCCTCCGTACGCGCATTATTTACAATATCATCCGCCTGAGCTTTTGCGGAATCCAAAGCGCTCTGCGTTTCAGCCTGTGCGTTTTTCAAAGTTTTCTCCGCAGCCTGTTGAGCCTCGTGCGCATTCGCCACAGCTGAACTGTGAACCGCATTCGCACTCTCTCCGACCTGCGATGCAAGTTTCTGACCCGCATTATATAAATTCCCGTTATTCCCGTTATTCATTTCCGAAGAATAAGCTTCCGCTTTCTTCTCATTGCCGAAAAAGGGGTTTCCCGCACTTTCCGGACGTTCTATTGTCATCACCGTGTACGATGCTGCAAACAGCGAAGATAAAACAAGAGCAAAAATAAAAACAAAAACGCAAACTTTCTTCATACAATTCTCCGTTATACAAAACAACTCGGTTGTTCAGAGCAATTCAGAGGTACGTTCCTGCCGGAAAAACTTCAAATTCCTCTGCCTATACAAAACAACTCGATTGTTCAGAGCAATTCAGAGAGCACCCGGCTACGCATTCCGATGCTTTCTCCGAGTCAAAATCTCTCTTTATGTTTAATGTAACACAAAGATTACTGTTAAACAATAAAAACCAAATAAGATATTTGCACTTTACCGGGCAAATTCTCTCTCTTAAGCTTCATACATCGTCGGGTTTGGCTCTTTCAATTAAATCGAATTTACAGTAATAATAAAACGAAAATAAAAACATATGACACCGATACTTATTGTATTCTGCACCACACTGCTTCTCTTTATATGGAATCGCATTCCGATGGGGACAGTGTCTCTTATGGCTATACTTGCGTTGCTGCTCTTAAAGACGATAAGCCCCTCGGAAGCGTACGGCTTTATCTGCAACAACACCACGCTTACCATGGCGTCCATGTTCGTACTCTCTTCCGCACTGGTGAAAACTTCCTGTATTTCCGCGCTTACGAGCCTTACGCAAAAAATAGCAAGCCGCTCTTTCAGAGGTCTTATGACTTCTTATGTTCTTCTCGCCTTTCTTTTAAGCCAGTTCATACCGAGCATAACTTCTGTGTTCGCAATGCTTTGCCCGATTATTATTTCAATCAGCGAAAAAATGAACATTAAACCGGGAAAAATCTTATACTCTGTGGCTCTTGTTATCACGGTATCCGCATACACTCTTACTCCCATAGGTCCGTACGCTGCGAACTACATTGAAAACAACAATCTCCAGTTACAATACGGAATTCAAACTTTTATAAATACCCCGTTCACTGAAATGCTGATAAAACTCCCGCCCGCGCTTTTCGCGATCTTTTGGGGAATTTTTATTGCCCCGAGCTACGGGAAAAACAAAGATGAAAAAATTTGCACGCAGGGTTCCGCACCCGCACGTCCGCAGTGTTCCGACTCCGTGTACACGCAGGGTTCCGATTCCACCCAAAATTCCCCTTCGGGCTTGCCCACGATCTGCTGCATCAT
>CAMKAB010000017.1 GCA_946410375.1 uncultured Spirochaetaceae bacterium | reverse complement strand
CATTATCAATTCGTTCGGAATTCTCCTTTTTCCCGTGCAGATATGTTTTTAAACAATCTATTTCTCCAGAAACAATCTGAATATATCCGTACGCTCCGCTGTCTTTAACACCGGCTTTCTTTAGAACGAACAAAAGTTCATCGGTTCTGTTATACGAGTCGTTCAACACTCCGAGATACATATCAAAAAAGGCTTCAATATCGGAAATTTCATCCGAATGAGACTCCACATAAGACGAAGCGTCCTTCAAAATGGTGAGTATCGTTCCCTCAACAGGTTCCTCTATTGCGGAATACGCGCTGCCATATCCTGAAACAAGAGCCTCGGAAAGATCATTTACACTCAATACAGCCTTACCCCGCACAGAGGCGGCGACTCCCGAATAAAAACCGGATAAGATCGTACCGGAATTTCCTCTGGCTCCCAAAACCATCTTTTCGGACAATTCGTTAAAGAAATCGCCTGCACCCGAATTCTTGTTTTCCAAACCGTCTAAAGCGTTTTTCAAAGTGATTTTTATATTCGTTCCCGTGTCTCCGTCCGGAACGGGAAAAACATTCATTTTATTTAATTTCTTTTCTTTATCGCAGACATTATCATATCCCGCAAATAGCATCTGCCTGAGAAGATTTCCGTTCAGAGTATCCATTAGGACAAAAACTCCCCGATAATTTTCTTCTCATTCACAAGACCTTCGGAAACAGGAGTTCCCTTGTAATAAATCGCCATCAAACCCGGACCGATGCTCACTCCGCAAGACGGAAAAACCGTTGTGACTAAAATGTCTTTAGGCTTGATTTCGGCTTCAACCATCTCTTTCAGCTTCTTTGCAGACTCTTCTCTATCCGAATAACTGATAATCACCGTCTGATTTTCAGCATTCGTAATTGTTTTCTTAATATAGGAAAGAATTGCCGAGAACGCCTTTTTTTCGCCTTTCGCCTTTCCGATAACCGTTGTAAGCCCGTTCGTATCTATGTCTCCGATCGGCTTTATCCCGATTAAAGTACCGAAAAAAGCTGCGGAATTGTTTATTCTGCCCTGCCTTGCAGTAAAAGAAAGGTCGTCAAGAAAACCTGCCTGATGATAACACAACCTGCTCTCCTTAATTATACTGACAACCTCGTCAAACGTTTTCCCTTCTTTCCTCATCTCTGCGGCATGAATCGCCATAAGACCTGTTGCGGCGGAAAAGCGCAAAGAATCAATCACCTCAATTCGCGCATTAGGATATTTTTTCAGGAGGTTTTCCTTACCCTTTGAAGCAAATCCGAATGTTCCGCTCATCTTTGAAGAAATCACAGGACACAAAATCGCCCTGCCTTCTTTAACATATTTTTCAAAAACCTTCTCGAACTCCGAAGCATTAGCGGGACTCGTCTTATAACCCGAAGGATTCTTTTTCAAGGCAGAGTAAAACTCTTTTCTACCTGAAAAATCCCATTCCAAATTTACGGAATGCTCAGATCCGTCCGGTGTCGTGAAATGGCACGGCACAAACTCGATATCATACTTTTCCCGAATTTCCCTGCTTAAATCGCAGGAACTGTCCGGAATAATCACAAAATTTTCCGTCATACTGTCTCCCATATACGCAATAAGCCGACATCTTCATACCGCCGGCACTTCCGAAAAAATATCTCAATCAACCTTAAAGGATGACACAATCAATATTAAACATTGCCGCAACGCATATCAGAAGCTGCGGTAACCCGTCTCAAAAGTCAATGCACATCGGAACCTGCGGCAACTCTTCAAAAAGTCAACGCTTTCGAACCAAAGGACTATCTCAACCAGCCTCGGAACCCACCGCAATTATGCTTCAAGCATAATAATCACCTTTCAAATTACCCCTGATGCCGCTCTATATAGTCTATTACATCGCTCACGGTTTGAAAATCATTAAACGACACGTCATCAAAGCTCACATGCAACCTTTCTTCAATGGAAATAACAATATAAAGCAATCCCACAGAGTTCAATCCCACATCCGTCCGAAGATCCGAACGCTCCGAAACGTCTTTCATATTGTCGGTGCGTTCCAACGCCGAACCGATAATATCTTTTAAAGTATCAAAAATCTCCTGTCGCGTCATTTTTCAGCCTTTCCGCTCGCTCCCTGCGAAGCCGGCGTATTTTTCGCCCTGTCTATCTTCATACTCGGAGTACGAATAAAATCAGAACTCCTGACTATTATTTCATTCACGCGATGAGTAGAAGGAAGCGTTCCGTTAATATTTCCGAGTTCTTCCGAAACAAAGGCTTTCACATCCGCAATTCCGCGCTCCTTAAAATACGCCGCCCTAGGTAAAACCTCAAGAGTTAATGTTTCATGCCCGTTTTTAAACACGCTGTACACAAGGCTGTCCTGAATGCAATCCGCCTTATTAAACTCCGTTTCAAGCTGAGCCGGCGAAATTTTTTCCCCGGAAGACAGAACGATCAGCTCTTTCTTTCTCCCTACGATATACAAAAGCCCCTCATCGCTGAACCTTACGAGATCCCCCGTTTTGAAATACCCGTCCTCAAATGCCCTTTTGTTCTCTTCCTCATCTGCAACATAACGGGTGAACACATTCGGACCCTTAATCCATAATTCCCCATCCACCACGCGTGCGCTCATACCCGGATACAAAAAACCCACAGACACCGGTTCTCTGCACATCTCGGGATTTCCGGAAACGAGGTTCGCGCTCTCCGTGAGGCCGTAGCCGGGGAAAAGATCAATACCGAGATTCTTATATTCGCTTACAAGATAAGGAGATACAACAGCCGCACCGGCAATCACCGTTCTTAAATCATCTCCAAGCATATTCCTTCCGAACTGCTTTGAAAGATTCAACGCCATCTCCGCAAGAGCCGGAACCATAACAAGAAGGGTGGGTTTATGAATGGCTATGTCCTTAAACATATCCTTATTATTTCTGCAAATATACAAACTTGAACCGGTATAAAGGCTCGTTAAAAGCGTTCTGATAAGTCCGAAAACATGCGTTAGCGGCAAAATAAGCAAATACCGCTGATTAAAAACATTTTTATACCCGTAGCATCCGTTCTTCGTACCGCACATAACCGCGCCGTTAGATAATAACGCCCCCTTGCTCGGACCGGTGGTACCTCCGGTGAAAAGAACTGCGCACGGCTCGTCCCGAGAGACCTTAACCACACCAGCTTTCCGGGCAGAAGTCTCAGACGCACCGACAATCCCCGATACCGTCTCATCCGCACAAAGCAGCGGAAAAGAGGGTTTTTTCTCTTTTATAAGGGCAAGATTACCTTCCAAAGCCTTTGCATACACAAGCGCTTTTAAGCCGAATTTCATCGCACAGCCGAAAACCGACTCTTTAAGAAGCTGAGGAGGAAGCAGCACCGCACACATTCCAAGCGTGGTAATAGCAATAAAAGACACGACAAAATCTTTGGAATTAGGAGCATACAGCCCCACGTAGTCCCCCCTTTTCAAGCCGGCAGACAAAAGAACCGCCCTGAAAAACGACGCTTCGTTCTCAATATCCATGTAAGAATAATCACTTCCGTTGTCTGCAACAGCGCTTGAATCAGCGTACATTTCCACGCACTTGTCCCACATCTCGCTTACGCTTTCATAAGAGACGATCCTTTTCAGCGTTTCCGCGTCAGCATATTTATCAAAAACAGAATCGTTAGCTTTAATTTCCGTCATATGTTCTCCCGGCATATCACCCGTTAACATTTCTCTCCATCGCACTCCAAAGCAAAGGCCGAAACATTATAAACCAAAGTGAAATGCAATTTAATCTTAATATTTGTTAGTAATTATGTCAATAGTTTTCAGAGTACGACTTCAGCTCCGATTCCTTTGCATACAGCAGTTCGCTGAAGTCCCGTATCGCGCGCAAACCGCTTTTCTTTCCGTCCGAAAGAAAGCTCATCACATCTATCTTCTCTCCGATAACAACGACTTTCTTTTCTTTGTTTATATACACAGGCAGAACCGATGCACCGCTTTTCAAAGCCATTAGAGACGCGCCGTCCTTAAAAGCCTGCAAATTCGAGTCATCAGAACTCTCATTCACACCCCCCTCGGGAAAAATCATCACCGCACGTCCTTCTTTCAAGCGCTCCAAAACATCTTTCACCGTACCTACGCCGACATTTCCCTTGTCCACTTCGATGCAATGCACATGACGGAAAAACCATGCGGACAGCTTCGTTCGGAACAAGTCCTTTGTAGCCATAAAAATAACACGACGATAAAACAAAGCCTTCATAATGATCACAGGATCAATGTACGTACTGTGGTTACTGATAACGAGAAGAGGTCCCCTATGATGCGCCTCCGCCTCTTTACTTACAAACAATTTCTTATAACGAATAAAAATAAAAGCCGGAAGAAAACCTGTAATCTTTACAAAATCATAAAAGAAAAAACTAATGCGTTTACGCTTATTCTTTCCTTTCGACTTTATTACGAACCCATCTGTTTCGCCTTTATTCATACTTTTACGTCCTCACCTGCAAACCCTGATTCCGCACGGGAAGCGGAAATTTACCCTAAGCTCATAGCTGCCGCCCCTAAGCTTTCAACTCTTTCTTTTCCGGTATGAGAGCCGACAATTCCTGAATTTTATCGCTCACATAATCCGCGATGAACCGTCTGTTCTCTTTTTCGCTCAAATCATTATCATATAAAGCGTTAACATCAACAGGACACCCGATTACAATTCGGCAGGGCTCCTTTGAAAAGACCTTTCCGTTTGTATAAACAGGTATAACCGGAACCTTAGCTCTTAAAGCCATATACACGAATGTTGTCTTAAAGGGAAGCGGCGCTTTATCCCCCTCCCGGTCCGGAACCCGCCCCTCGGGATGAAACACAACAATCCCTTTTCTTTTCAAAATCTCAAAAGCCTTTTTCTCAAAACCGAAATCATGCTCACCGCGGTTCACTCTCAAAAGCCCCAAAAGATGCAGGAAAAGGGTTAAGAAAATATTCTTCTTAAAAAGAACCTCCGCCGCGATTCCCCTTGTCGTTCTGAAAAAGAAAGCAAATATCAAAGCAATGTAATCATATACGCTCAAATGATTTGAAACGATAATCGCACTCCCCCGGAAAAACGAGGACTGTATTTTCCTGTTCTCAAAGCACAGTTTGATTTTAAATACGAATTTTTGAGGTATATATGCGGTTATTTTAAAAAAGGCCTGAAAAAGCCGTGCTCTGTATATCATTTTAACCTCTAACGCACCTCAAGCGTCTCAATGCGAAACGAATATCCACGTCCTGAAATTTCCATAACATCGCTCTCTTCTCCGCCGTCTTTTTCTGCGTAATCTCCGCTGTATAAATCAATAAAATCATTTATCAGGCATATTCCGAAAGCCTCCCCGTTTTCAATAAAAGCCGATTCGTACGTGTAAGTCTTTCCATCCCACTTCGCATGACAAAACGTCTGTCCTGTGGGTAAAAACAACGTAATATCCGCAATATCAGATCTTACCACGGTTAACGCTTCAAAAACGCTTTCTTTCGGTAAATACGGAAAAGTCCCCTGCAAAAGCTGGTGCTCGTCAACGCTGCGAAGAACGGTCCCCGGGCTCTTAAGAGCCTTTTTCCCTCCGCCCAAAACAGCACAGGAAGAAAAAGAGAGAATTAATATCGCTACAGCAAATATGGAAAAAAAACTCCTACGCCTTTTCATCCCTTCTCCTTACCAAAATCGCGCATAAAAACGCAAAAAGAATCCCCGAAAAAACAGTAAAACCGAAAATCCTTACCGGTTTGAATGAACTTAGCGCCAGAATCCCGAAACTGAGTTCCGTGCTTACAAAGGAAAGAAAAACCGAAGGAAACGCGCTTTTCTGTCCGGGTCTCGCCTCACCGCAATGCGCTGTGTCCTCTCTCCGACCGCAATGCGCCTCCTTACAGCTCGCCGGATCCGACTTATCCGCATCGGACGGTGCCCGTTTGTTTTTCACACCGTCTGCCATGAACACAATATAATCAAGTCCCAGGCCCATAACGAGAATTTCCCCAGTTACGAAGAAAAAGTCTATCTCCCCGCCCATCGCCACACAAAGAAGCGCCGCCGCAAGCACAACGGACGTCAACGCCGCAACCATCAGAAAACCTTTTTTCATCCCGTAGGTAAGAAGCAAAACAACAATGATTATTCCAAAGCCCGCAGAAAACAAAAAAAGGATTTTTTGAGTCAGAACCGTTAGTCGAGCGCTTATTTCCCGAGCCGTTTGAATGTAGTAAACGCCGCCCACAGCTTGAGAGGCTTCCTCCGCCGCAACGGAATCCTTCACATCGCGCAAAATCACGGCAAGATAGTAATTATCCCCTTTTTTTCCGAGATTAAACGGGGAAAGCAACTCGGAAATCTCAGTCCGAACCTCGGCAGTCTCTATCTTTTTCCGAACATTATCTGAAGCATCTTCATCCAAAGCGAGGGTTTCGCACATCTCGTAAACGTACGGGATAAGAGCTCTTGACGCCGCAATGCTCCGTCTCTGCTCCGACGGCGGCGGATAAAACGCCGTTATGCACAAAATATCCGCAATACCCTTTGTCCGCTCTGCAAACTCATGTTCCCGTTCCAAAGCTTCTTCCAAATTCGCTCCGCTTACCAATGCATACGACACATCTTCGTAGCCCATAACGCGGGAAAAAACACGCTCCCCCTCCAGCAACCCGGCAGACGGGGTATACAAAGAGCCTATATCGTTATGAATCCTGATTTTCGGTAAAAATACCGCAAAAAGAACAAGCAACACAAAGCACACAAAGTAAATAGGACTTGCAGTGCACATTCTCTTTCCGCCATCTTCGAAACGTACTCCGAAAGCACTCTTTCCGCCCTCTCCGAGGCGTGCTCCGAAAACTTCCTCAACGCCGCTGGCATCTCCGCGTTTTTTTCCCAAAATCGGAGATTTTTCAGACACCATTCTGCGGGAACTTATCCGCGGAAAAAGAAAAACGGAAACAATAAACGAGCTTAAAAGACCGAATGCGCAAAAAAGGGCAATTTGCCTCAAAACCTCATAAGAAGAAAAGATCAATAGGATATAACAGGCAAAAGTAGACAAAAAACCGACCCAAAGACTTTTAAGGATTGCATCCCGAGCCTCATAAGATGTCTTCCATTTTCTCTTACCAGCAGGCGCTCCGCTTTCCGCCGCCTTACCCTGCGCTTCCGCAGGCATCTCCTGTCTTCCCGCCGTCTTACCACGCGCTTCCGCCGGCACTCCGCTTCCCGTCGCCTTACCACGCGCTTCCGCAGGCACTTCGGTTCCCGTCTCCCCATCCCCATGTGAAGCCGTTCTGATAAAACTCACAAAAAAATGCACCGAGTAATCAATACAGGTTCCGATAAGGGAAGTCCCGAAAATCAGCGTTAAAATATGTATTTCCTTAAAGAAAATAACAAGAACCGAAGCTCCCGATAAAAGAGACAGAAACAAACTCAAAAGAAAAGGCTTTAAAATATAAAAATTTCTGAAAGCAAAGAAGAACAAGAGCAGAATAAGAACAACGGAAAGCCCGCTTATCGCAGCCACCTCCCTCCGCGCATTTGAAGAAGACTCCGCAGTATGCAGCGGCGTGCCGGAAAGATAAACCCTCGCCCCGCTCTCTTCCCCGTTTATCACCCGGGCGATTTCAAAAACGCTTTCCAAAGTCTCAGGTTTCCCTAAACCGCCTTTTTGACGGGAACGCATTTTCAACTCATTCCCCGAAGTCAATTCCCCGCTCAACACAATGTAACTCTTTCCGTCCGCTTCCGCACACAAAAACCCGTCATCATACCTCGCATTTGAAAAATTCGACGCCTTTTCCAAAAGACTCGTCATCACAAGAGAGCTCAGCATAAAAGGATCCTTTTCCAACGTCTCCATTCCGACAGGAGAAAAAGCGGAAAACGCATACGAAAGCCTGTCTTCCTTAAAATCTTCGGGATTTTGCAAAATGTAGTCTTGAATGTCCTTATTTAAAAAGAGATACACGTTGTCCGTTATGTAGGAAGTCAACTCCCCCGCATCGTAGACAAAACTTTTTCCGAGAGACGTTTTAAACAGCCCTGAACCCTCAAAATAATTCCTTATCCGCTCGGCAACGCTCCGGGCCTTCTGCGAATCCGAACTTTCAATAATAAAATTCACCGTATTATTCCGAGACCCCATAAACGCCTTTTCGGCAGCTCGCATTTCGCTGTTCACCCCGCCCATAGGAAGAAGTGCCATAAAATCGGTGTTAATACTTCTCGGAGAGCACAAAAACACAACAACAGCCGCAGAAAACAACACAATATGAAAAGCCCAAAACGGCAAGCGCGAATAAAGCGCTCGTGAAAAAAAAGATGAGATTATTTTTTTATTATATAAACAATTACATTTTCCAGACATCAGAAGAAATCACTTCTCCCTCATTAAGGTTTTTAAACTCGTAAAGGATATAATCTCCCGAGCTCTCAACAAGCCTCACGCTTTCTATATCTGTTTTTCCGCTCACATAAATCCTTTCCACAAATTGAGATAACACGTCGTCCTTAGGAATCAGGGAAAGAGTCCATCCGTCTTCTGAGCCCGTATGAGAATCAGAAGAACCCCCATTCAAAAGCGACCCCATCCGCCCCTGTCCGGAAGCATAGGGATCTTCAGAATTTTTCAATTCTTCCGCTTTCTTCATCTCTTTAGGATTTTTCAACTCTTCCGAACGATCACCCGAAAAGTCCGATCCCTTATTGTCCCGCTCTCCGAATCGGGAAAGCTCGGCAGTAAAGCATTCCTCCATCAGTCCGAAATCAGCGAAAAAAACAGACCTGATTGAAGAAGAAATAAGCGTATAAATGTAATTTCCGCTCATATCAGTTCTGACAGGTTCGTTGTTCCTTATTTTTTGAGCGATATACCGGCTCGTTATGACCACAACGCTTTTATACGGCTTTTCAGTGCTCCAAACGATACCCTTGTCAGGGTTCACCTCCACAACTCCGTACGACCTCAGAACACGCTCCGAGTTCTTCAAACCCTTTGTCTGAACAAAATCTCCGTAAAAAGACGTGTTTCTCATTCCGTGAGTAACAAGAAAATCCTTTTCGGCAACAGATAGCGAAGCGAAAAGAACAAACGAGACACACAAAAACACCAACATCACCATCGCTTTTTTCATTCCGCCGCTTCCGTATTCTCTTCTTTTTTTCGTTTTTTAAACATATTTTTGAACATATCAAAAAAACCGGGCTTCGGTAAACCGTACTTTCTATTTATTTTACACATAACAAAATAACGAATAATAAACTCGCCCGTGAACAAAACTATCTGAACAGCCCAGCATATCGGACCGTTAAAAAAAGTCCAATCTTCAAAATTACCGAAAAACACGAAATAGAAATCAATAAGAATGTTTACGATAAACCATAAACACCAAACCTTTGTTACTCTTCTGCAATACAGTTTTATATCCGCAAGTCCGGGGTGGTCGGGAATCGTTTTATCGGTAAGCGTTGCAAAGCCGTACACAATGGTGTTTTTCTGAAAAAGGGTGATCCCGAACGCCCAAAGAACCAAAAACACGATTCCTATCGGATAAAACTTCAGCACTTTTTCGGCATCGGTAAAAAGCATCAGAATTGCGATTATGCAAGCGAAAAGCGGCGTGTAACGGTTTGATGTCTTAATATTCAATAAAAAAGCTATCCCGCAAACCGCAAGCATGCCCACCGCTATGAACTCTAAGGAAATATTTGTAAATGACAATGCAAAGAACACAAATGTCGGATAAATTGCCATAAGAGATGTAAAAATAACATTCAATGTTTTTTTCATTTTCATAAAAATCATAATACCGATATGGGAAAAGATGTACAATTACAAACACACAAAGAACACTCAGAGAAAACCCCATATCCCCCCATGTACAAAAACGGCACCCGTTTGCCCGCCTGAGAAGCACCACTCAAACACGCGCAGAAAACCCCATATCCCCCCATACAAAAAAGCGGCTGCGGGGTGTCTAGTCCCGCAGCCGCAAAGGGTAAAATGCCTCTAACGAGACGTTCGATTAGAACCAAACGCTCCGCCAGGCGTTAAATTTTAATTTAGAACCGTTTCCCGAAGCCGACTGCACAGCAAGTCAGAAAAACGCAGAAACATCACGCCTCCTGCCTGAACAGCCTGCCAAACGTGCCATAGTGCTACTTGCACGGCCCGAGCGCAGAACGGCCGCAGGCGGCGCCTATAACGCATCCCGATTCGCCCG
>CAMKAB010000016.1 GCA_946410375.1 uncultured Spirochaetaceae bacterium | reverse complement strand
GAACACCTTTTATAAATGATTGTACAAGTAAAAAAGGCAGTACAGATAATAAACACCGTAGTGAAAGGGAGGTGAATTTAAGGGAAGGTAAAAAGGTTTCTGTTCGTCTAAAATTTTTCTGTTAAAAGTATTCTTTCATGTGTTACAATGAAATGAAGTTTTCAAAACAGGAATTATTCGGAAACATTCCGGAAAAGGTACGGGTGATGGAAAAAGAGACAGGCGCGGAAGAATCTGTATTTATTGAAGCTTTGGAGAAGAAACGCGGCGGAAAGATTACGTACAGGGAAATCGCCCTTTTTTATGCTGATTTTAAGAGAAATTGTAAGGAATCAGTTTTTTTGTATAGGATCGGAGACAGAATTTATCTGGAGGATTTTGAGCGGGAGTTCAGGTTTTTGGGATTCAAGGTGAAGCCGCCCAAGGGGTATAAGTACGTGAAATTTGAAGCGTATTTTTGTGTGGGAGATGTTTCCGGAGCTGAAGTTGTCTTGAGGAGAAGCGTGGAACAGTTTGTTAAGGGAAAGGCGAATGAGGTGAAATGCGCTTCCGGAGCGAGCGCTTTTTTCGGGCAAACAATGCTGAAATTGAATTTTAAGGATGGAAGTTTTATTTTTTTGGAAGTTGTTGACAAGAAAAGGTTTATGCAGCATTTGGGATTGTAAGCGAGGGCGCGGGCTTGCGGACGCGGGTTGTTCGCGTAGTGCGGCGGACGTTGTAAAAGCTGATTGTTTGCGTTGAGTTCGGCGGACGATGTAAAAAGCCGGTTGTTTGCGTAGTGCGGCGGACGGCATGAAACTGCGAATGCCGTCAAAACCGCTGAAAACTGAAATGAAAACTGAAAAAATTAAGAAAGCGAAGTTTATAATTTGAATTATATTGCCCTCAGGGCAGAAAATAAGAGAGGTGTATAATGGGTGCATTTCATGCGTATGACATCAGAGGTGTCTATAATAAGGATTTTGATAAGGACACAGCATACAAAGTAGGGTATTTCCTGCCGAAATTGCTGCCTTGCAAGTATGTGGTTGTGGGACGCGATGTAAGAGTGTCCAGCAATGAGATTTTTGAATATCTTACAAAGGGTATTACGGATGCCGGTGTTGATGTATGGGATATCGGGCTTGCCACGACTCCGCTTGTGTATTACGCCACGGTTTTCTTTAATGCGGATGCTTCAGTGCAGATTACAGCCAGCCACAATCCCCCCGAGTACAACGGAATGAAGATTTCCCGTACGAAGGCTATTCCTGTGGGCGGAGACAGCGGACTGAAAGACCTTGAAAAGATGGTTTCCGAGGGCACGGTTCAGCCTGTATGCGACTGCGAGAAGGGCAAGATCATAAAGAAAGAGATTTACGATGAGTATGTCGCTTTCCAGAAGAAGTTCCTGCCGGATTTAAGCAATATGAATATCACCATTGACTGTTCAAACGGTATGAGCAGCCTTTTTGTGCATAAGATTTTCGGCGATGGCGCGAATATCCACTACATTAACGACACTCCGGATGGAACGTTCCCGAATCATGAGCCTAATCCTCTTGAAGAGAAAAATTGCGCGCAGATCAAGGCGGCTGTTCTCGCAAATAAGAGCGATTGCGGAATTATTTACGACGGCGATGCTGACAGAGTTATTTTCATAGATAACAAGGGTCGTTTTATGCAGCCGGACTTTACCACAAGCGTGATTGGCGACTACTATCTTGAAAAGGAGAAGGGGTCGATATATGTGGATGTCCGTACAAGCCGCAGCACCACCGAGTACTTGAAAAAGCATGGTGCAACAGATGTGATTATCTGGAAAGTCGGTCATGCGTTTGCAAAGACGAAAATAAGGGAGCTTGGTTGTATTTTCGGCGGAGAACTTGCGGGGCACTATTATTTCCGCGATTTCAATAATTGCGACAGCGGACTTCTCGCTTCTCTTCTCGTGCTTCAGACAACGGTTAAGATGAAGGCTCAGGGCAAGACTCTTGCAGACTTTATGGACGATCTGGTGCGCTATGCCAATAGCGGCGAGACAAACTTCAAGCTGGAAGAGAAAGATGCTTGCATTAAGGAAATTTACGACACGTTTACCGCTTTGAAGCCTGAAAAGATTATGGATTGCGACGGATACAGGATTGAGTTCAAGGATTGGTGGTTCAGTGTGAGAAAGTCCAACACGGAACCGTTCCTGCGTTTGATTGTTGAGGCTGATTCCAAGGAAAAACTTGAAGAGAAGTTCAATTCCATCAAGGCGATTATTGCAAAGTATAAATAAAGATAATATAGTATCTTTGAGAATTTATTATTGAGATTCTATTCCGTAGCGAGTGAAAATTTTGTACTGTGTCTTCATTGCTTCGGAATACGGTCTTGACCGGTTTATTGCGGTGTGCGTAAAGCATACCGCAATTTTGTGTGCGGGTGATGTTTTTTACTGTGATTCGGATTTTTTCCGTTTTAGCGACTATGCGAGAAATGCGGTAAGACGACGTGCCGCCGGTTTATGCGGTTCGAAGTTTTGCGGCAATGAAACGTATCGGGACCTGATCGGGAAGGCGGATTTGTGATGGATGAATATTTACTGAAAGATTTTACGAAGATAATTAAGAAGAATGCTCAGGAGATGAGGCACAATGCGATTCCTGCGGGAACGGACGTGATGCGGATTTATAACCTTAATCTGGAAGCATTGCCGCTTACCGTTGACCTGTACGGTGCGTATGCGAGAATTGAGGATTGGGGGAGTGCGCCTCTAAGCGAAACGGATAAGGCGGAAGTTTCGGATGCCGTCCATCGGTTCGTATACACGGATTCCGATAAGATTGTGTATGTTTATCGTGCGAAGCTGTCTCGTCATGAGCAACACTCGGCGAGGGGATTCGAGGATGTGTCGTCCGAGACTTCGTGTAACGGGAATAAGAATATTTCTGACGGCGAGACCGATGATTTTGCCCGCAAGGGTTTGCCTTCTGAGTCGTCTGAGTCGTCCGAAGGGCAAAACTCGTTTAAGCCGCAGAATGCGTTTGAGGTGCGGAATGCGTTTGAGGTGCGGAATGCTGCCGAAGAGACGTGTTCCTCCGGAGATGTTCATTCCTCAGGAGATCTTCGCCCTACCGAAGGAAGCCGGACTTGTACGCTGAGCGTTATGGAAAATAATCTTTTTTTCAAAGTTAATCTTTCCGCGTATACGGATACGGGGCTTTTTTTGGATCAGGTTAATCGGAGGCTTTTTATTAAAGAGCAGAGCGAGGGAAGACGCGTTTTGAATTTGTTTTCCTACACGGGCTCGTTTTCCGTGTATGCCGCTTCCGGAGGGGCGGAAAGCGTTACGAGTGTGGATTTATCAAACACTTACACGGCATGGGCTGCGGAGAATTTAAAGCGGAACGGTTATGAGGGAAAAGGGTACGCATGCATTGCAGAGGATGCTAAGTCTTTTGTGAAAAAGGAAATAGAAAAACACTCGCGTTACGATATTATTATTTTTGATCCGCCGGTTTTTTCAAACAGTCATAAGATGGACTACACGTTTAATGTGCAGAGAGATTATAAGGCGTGGGTAACAATGCTTTATTCGCTTTTACCTGCGGACGGGTTTATTCTTTTTTCCACGAATTTGAGCACATTTGAGATGGACAGGCGTGCACCTAAAGGATTGAAAATCACGGATATTACGGATGAGACCCGTGCGCCGGGTTTTACGAAAAAGGGCATTCAGTCAAAGTGCTTTCTGATGGTGAAAGACGGAGAAGTAAAGAATTTTGAATGGGGTGAGAGCGTGAAAAAGAACGGAGAGTCTGCAAGAAAAGGAAAGTCTTTCGCAGAAAAAAAGGGCGGATTAAGATACGGGCGTGATTACAAAGGAGCGCGGGGATTTAGAGATGGAGAAAACCGCGACTTCAACGTTTTTAATGACTACGATATGGAACGCAGAACGAGCGGACGAAAAGCCGATAGCAACCGCGGAAGTGGAAATAAGGAAAACGGCGGCTTCAAGGGCTACCGGGGAAGCGGAAGAAAAGAATATCGCAGCTTTAGAGATGACCGCACATCAGGCGAGCGGGGCTTTGGAGAGAAAGAGAGACGCGGTTTCGGCGAGCGCGGCTTTGGAGAGAGCGAGAGACGCAGCTTCGGCGGCGAGCGGGACTTTGGAGAGAAAGAGAGACGGGGCTTCGGAGATGTGAGCGGGAAACATAACAACGAGCGTGTTTTCAAAGACAGACGTAATTTCAGCGGAGAGCGGAGTTTTAGGCGAGAGCGCGGAGAAAATAACTTTGAACGCAATAATTACGGCGAGCGCGGCTTTAAAGGCGTAGACAGACGGGATTTTGACAGAGGGCGCGAAGCGGGCGGACGAAAGGCCGACGGCAGAGGACGTTTTGAGGACGGAAACGCTTCTAAAATGTCTCGGACCAAGTCGAAACCTTACGGGTACGGTACATTCAGAAGCGCAAGGAACAGATCCGATTCCGACGAATATTTCGATTTTCCCGTAAACGAGAAGGACTGAAACACGCATGCAACATCTCTCCGATTCTATTTCGCAAACGACAGATGAGGGTGCGACGTGCGTGGCAAAGCCCGTTCTGATAAAAACATCGTATGTTTCAATAGGTTGTTTGAAGCGTCAGTTTTCGTTTCCGTTCTCGGATTCTTTTTTTGACAATTCGTCGTCAGAGTTCAGTTCTGATCTTGCGAAGGCTTCACTCGGACTTGCCGTATCGGCAGACAGGTTCCCCGACCTGCCTTTGGAAAGACAACACGAAGGAGTGAAAAACTTCCTTGAGCGAGCGGGGTTTGCGAATTTGCGTTTTTTTCGGTATGACACTGCGCCGACTGAGTTTACGGCTGCTCTCGCAATGGGTTGCAAGCTGATAAAAAACTCTGTTTTTGTCGCAATAACTCTCTGCGGTAACGGCTATGGAGATGAGTGGATAGGAAATTTGACGGCGGGGAAAGGAACAGTTCACCAGGGCTTTGAAGAAGCGAGCGAGTGTGTCCTTTCGGACATCAGGGAATATCTGAGGGAAATAAAAGAGAAGGACGCAGAGGGGCGCCGCGTTAAGATTTGGGCTGCCGGGTATAGCCGGGCATCCGCGATTCTCTCTTTGGCTCTTCCCGCTCTGCTTGATGCCTCTCTGTGCGGTGAAGTGTATGCCTACCTCTTTGCCACGCCTTTCAGCACGGAGAATGCGAAATCGGTTCCGGGAATGTTCAACATACTCAATCCGGACGACCCTTTTGCGAATATACGCCCGAAAAGCGTAAGCTCAGACAGCCTTGAAAGTCGCTCGCATTGCCATAAAGCCCGAAACGGCAACAAAAGCGCAATGCATGGCGGACTTGATTCCGGACAGTCTGTTGTGGCTGTTATGGGAGGCGGAAGCGACGATGATTGCGAACATTTTATCTACAACGGAAAAAACGGCAGCGGGAGAAACGGCGCCGATATAATCTTAAAAACGGAAGACACCGTTTCCGATAAGGACGGCTTTATTCGGAAAGTTCGGGAAACTGCGGATGAACTGCACTGTGCCACGTACAGGATATCTCCGCAAATTAACGGATTTTTTAACACCGTCCTGCGTTATCTGCGTGAACTGTGTTTCAGTCTTGCGGATTTTTCGGACATTTTTGAAGAACCTCTTATTGCTTTTTATAAGAATCACGGCATAAAGGGAGGAATAAAAGCGTGTCGCATACTTCGCAAAAATGTAAAAAAGCACCTCCCGAAAGAACGACGAAAAATTTTCACCTCTTTTTTTTGTTTCATTTTGAAAAACGCATTATTTTTTTACGGTAAAAAAAAGCGATTGATAAAAAACGGCGAGTGGATCGCCTCTCAAAGAGCGGACACGAATATTCTTCGCGAACATGCGGGCGATATGTATGTGCTTAGGGTGTTTGCGAATTGGTAAAATATTGTTATATTAATGATGTGCTGAAAGAACGGCATCGGGGACGCGGCATTTCTTCGGTTACGGATATGATTCGGATATGATTCGTTTTCGCTTTTATGGAAGCTCGTTTTTATAAGAGCATATTCGTCATGTGCGATTCTGGTTTAAAGCTGTAACACGAATAATCCGGTGTTGTAAAATCAGACTGACGGGTGCATCAGAAATATCTGCACTTAAAGGATAGCGGAATGGGCAACAGCTTTTTAATGGATTGGGTGTATACGGACACCGTTAAGGATCATTTTATCAATCCGAGAAATATATGGAATAAGGATGAGGGATGGGAACCCGATGCAACGGGCGAGGTGGGCAGCCTTGCCTGCGGAGACCAAATGCGGGTGGGAATAAAGGTTGAGGGCGATAAAATCGCTGATATTCGCTGGCTGACTTACGGATGCGCAAGCGCGATAGCGTCCACAAGCATGATGAGCATTATGGTTAAGGGAATGACGCTGGAGGAAGCGTATAACATCACTCCTGATAAGATTACAAACGCATTGGGAGGACTTCCCGAGCATAAATTCCATTGTTCTGTGTTGGGGGATAAGGCGCTGAGGGCGGCGATAGACAATTATCTGGAAGAACGCGGACTTCCGAACCCGTACAAAAACGCGATTGCGAAAATTTTGTGCGAGTGCAAAGGCATAACGGATATGGCTATAGAGGAACTTGTCCGTACGGATAAGGCGACAACCTTTGAAGAACTTCAAGCTCTCACCGGATGCGGAACCGTTTGCGGAAAATGCGTTCCGAGAATTAGAGAATTCTTTGAAGAAATGAGGCATATTCACGGTAAGAGCTGATTTTTGCGATAGCGGCGGTTTGTTTCTAATCGTGCGAATGTGCGAATGCCGGTGTTGCATATGAGAACAGAGGGCGAGTTTCCCTCGGACAGAACGGTTCGAATGTGCGAATGCCGATCTTGCAGCATATGAGAACAGGACGCCGCTTTCCGCATAACCGCACGGTGCGAATGCGTGAATGCCGATGTTGCAGCATATGAAAACAAGGCGCCGCTTTCCGCATAACCGCACGGTTCGAATGTGTGAATGCCGTCCTACATCATACGAGAACAGAGTGCGGGTTTCACTTAACCGCACGGTTACGGTTGAGGATGTTTGAAGAATTTCCGAAATGTCGTAAAAGTATATTTTAATTATTGATAAAGCGATATTTAATATATCTGCAATATCAGGTGGTATATATAAGCAGGGGACTTCGAAGCGTTTAAAAACGCCCATAGGAGTGATTATGAGAAAAACCTGCTTATATTTTTTTTGCCTTATCGTTTTGGTATCTGCGCTAACCTGTGCGTCATGTACCGATACGTTTGCATCATCGGAAAAGAAAAAGAACGGAAACACCTTCACACTTGCGGAATGGAACGTGCAAAACCTTTTTAATGCAAAAGACGACGGCGATGAATACGAAGAGTACGCCGCTTCATCAGGATGGGATGAAAACGCCTACAAAGCGCGTTTGGAGCGCATGAAAACGGTTTTTTCCTACTTCGAAGCGGATGCGGCCGTGCTTGTGGAAGTGGAAAATGAAGATGTCGTGTCGGATATCATAAAAACTTTGGGAGCGTATCGCTATTTTTCAGTATGTAAAACAAAAGGAAGCGCAATAGCGGTGGCGATTATCAGCAAGTATCCGATAATGCGAAGCCGTATTCATACGGTTGAAGACGCCCGCTCCGTTCTGGAAGCGGAAATCGAGACGCAGAATGAAGTCGTGAACATATTCGCTTTTCATGCAAAGAGCAAGAAAGGCGGAGAAGAAGAAACCGCTTTGCAGAGAATAAAACTTGCGGAAACGCTTAACACGCTCGCAACGGAAAGAATAAAGAACACGGGGCGCACCGTCTTTCTCGCCGGCGATTTTAACACAACACCCGATGATACGAGTGTTTTTAACGATGCGCGATACCTGACCGGAAGGGAAACTGGGAAAACTAAAACGGGCGTGATCAGCATTTCCTCGTATCCCGGGGAAAACGCGTTCTACGATTTCATGCTTGATTCCTCGTATTCTCCGAGCGCGGAAGGAACGTACTGCTATAACGGCGAATGGGAACATATAGATTATATTCTGATGTCTCATAGCCCGAACCGGGTGCCGAAAAACGCGGATATCGTGTTTCAGGGAATACTGAAAAACAATACGGACGAACCGAACCGGTATAGTCGCTCGCTTCTTTCGGGAGTTTCGGACCATCTCCCGATATATTTGCAAACAGAGTATAGAGATAACTGAGAAAACATCGATATAAGCACTTAAATGACAAAATCGTAAAAATGTAAAAATAAAATAATAGTGATAATACGAAATTTAACCCGACAGTTATAAAGTAAATTTTGAAAAAAAGCAAAAAATATATGAAT
Organism: uncultured Spirochaetaceae bacterium; assembly: GCA_946410375.1. Lineage (GTDB taxonomy): Bacteria > Spirochaetota > Spirochaetia > Sphaerochaetales > Sphaerochaetaceae > CAMKAB01. Next base: position 2,864 of record CAMKAB010000016.1, on the reverse strand, counting down.
AAAATCAAATTTTACTTGTTTTTCAAATGAACTTGTGCTAAAAATACAGTTGATAGTTTGTCAATCCGCTTTTATAAACGGATTATGGCTTAAAGTGGAGTAAGTATGAAAAAAGTACTATATCTGGTCGGGATGTTAATGATACTCACCTGTTTCTTCGCAGGGAGCCTTTATGCGTCCAATCAGTTTAAAACCTCAGTTGTACCATATTCTTTGTTTAGATATTCTTCATCTTCAGCCGAGCAAGAAACAAAAAATTCTGATTATGGTGTCGGATTAAAGTTATCATATTTATATACATTCAATAACGGTTTTTCTATCGGTGCGGGAGTGGGCATGCTTGATTACTATCTTGCGGATGAGAAAAATCAGCCGAACGTAAACGGAAATTGCGTTGTTTGTCCTATTTATGCGAAGTTCGGCTACTATACTCCGGCAAATAAAGAAAAAAAAGTGAAGTATTTCGTGTTGGGAGACATAGGACTCAGGCTTTTACATGTTTCGTACGAAAAAACGCTGAATTTCAGCTTCGGTGCTGAACTGGGACTCAATGTTGCTATTGTGAAGGGTCTTTGCATCGGTGCTTCCGTGGAGCCTGAGATTTCATTTTCAAATAAGCAGAAAACGACAACAAATATAGAGCACACCGATTTTGCCGTGTCCGGCAGTTTGTGTGTTTCATACGAATGGTAAAAAAGAATGTAATTAAATCCGGTTTTAATTGTTTTACTGTGTAAGTTGCAGAAATTAAAAAAGATAGGAAATCGGTTGAGTTTTTAGATTTTGAATGCAAAGGTGGCGTCGAAATGATGCCGATATATTAGGAGATATATGAAAATGCGTGGTAAATGCAAAAAGATACAACCAATACTTTTTTTCGTAAGCGCAGTGTTTATTTTGCTGTCGTTAATGGGGGCTCTTGTTTCCTGTGATGACGGATTTGACGGTAATGCTGATACCGTTCTGCGAAGCGGAGACGATAGAGTTGTTGCAAAAGTTTATCCCACGGGCGGAAAAATATCTCCCGATGCGAAGGACCTTACGAACGGCTATGTAGGCTTGATGAGCACGGTAATAAGCGATGAAAGGCAAATAACAGAGTATTTGAGCGGACAGCCTACGATTTTGGAGTTCGTCGGAGTCACAAGCATTGAGTGCGTGTTCACCGATCCCGTTTTTCAGAATGTTACGAAGATAATTTTTGATAAAGACATAAAGAATGTTTGCTCGAGAGCTTTTGAGTGTGCGGATGATACGCTGACTCAGGTTATATTCAAAGGCGATGTGGGTGCTAACATCGGGCGTTATGCTTTCGGTGCGGAAGACGACAGGCTTTTGATTATTGTTCCGAACGAATCATATGTTGAAGATAGTTCTCACAGAGATGATTCGGACATGAGAAGCGGTAACTATTGGTACTGGCAGCATGAGAATATGCAGACCCAGAGCAGCGTTTTTCCTATTTACATACTGCCGAGCTTGGGTGCGATAATTGACGAAGATAATTCTTTGCAAATGTACTACAGAAAGTTGCAGCCGGCGGCTCCGCAGGAATTGGAGATCGGTACGCTTCCGGAGTATCCTTGGCAGGGTACCGGTGTGCCTGAAGAATGGTCTGTGCTTACTGTTGAGCAGACTGCTGATCATGGTGTGAATGAAACAGTTGAAGGAGCGTATGTAGAAATCATACGTGATGAGGATGACAAACCGATAAAGCATATTATCCATTTGCCTGATTACGTTGCCGAGCCTCTTAAGGTTTGCGTAAGCAAGTGGCTCCCTACCACGGCGTTTACAACAATCGTTGTGGAAGGAAACTGGCCTAAGGTAAGCCATAACATCACATGGACTGATTTGAGCGGTGTTGAGCATGCATTCCCTGATGAAGACCCTCCAACGCAAAAAGGATATCCGGGATTTGAACATCACGGTGAGATTTTGGTCGAGGTCGGAACCGCAAGAAGCTATTTTGAAAAGACTCCGACTATTCCTCGCGATTCTGCCAATAGACAGCTCGCGTTCTGGGATAGTGTATGGACAACCGCTGATGAGTCTGGCTTGATGGTTTTCAACGGAAAAACAGGAGACCACTGGGATTTGGTTCAGAGCGTTCCGGGTTACACGAACGATTTAGGATATTGGACAGTTTCGGATACCAATATCACCTTGTTCGCTCACTGGGTTAACGCATTTACGAAGAATGGTGTGTGGTACAATTATCAGATGGATGACTCCGATATGTACTATGCGGACTGGGCGAATCAGGATGCCGATAACGGAAATATTGTCGTAACTCCGACACAGTTGGAGGATATCGGCACCAGAATTGACTGGCGTCCGGGATATAAGTTCGTGATGTGGAGCAGAACGAAAGACGGTTCCGCAGGTCCGTTTGATGTAGTGAAAGAAGGTCCTTATTTGACCACCGCTACAGATGTGTACGCGATATGGGAGCCTCTTAATACCAAGGTTACGTTCTACGGAAATGAGGACAAGAACAGTATAAGCAAGATGAAGAAGGGCGGCATTGTTTGCGACAGCGTTAATTCTTCGGAACCGGGGCTTACTGTTGAACGAGTGACCAATGCGGTATATAACGAGAGTCTGGGCGATAAGATGTTCATTCCTACGAGGGACGGATACAAGTTTGAATACTGGTATTCAATAGATCCTTATGCGGAAGACCCTGAAGGAAAGATTATAATTTACGATACGAACGAGGTTCTGAACAGTTCCAACGCCCTGGTTCACTATAATAACGGACAGCCGTTTGTGAATCTGTATGCGATGTGGACGCCGAATAAGACAACTATTACGTTCCATAACATCCTGCCGAAGGCATATAAGGATTCGGATGCGAACGC
>CAMKAB010000015.1 GCA_946410375.1 uncultured Spirochaetaceae bacterium | reverse complement strand
TGTAAGGGAGTCCTTTTTTTCAGGCGGCAGGTCCACGGGTCCCACCGTCATAAGCCCCTTAACCCTCACGTTTTTCAAGCCTTTCGCTTTCTCTAACGCTTCCAAAAGCTCCTCTTCTGTTGAAAACCCGCTTTTGGACGGCTCTCCGCTCGTATTCAGTTCCAAAAGCACAGGCATCACTTTTCCGGCTTTCTCCGCCGCGCCGTTCACCTTCTCCAAAAGCCGATACGAATCAATGCTTTCAATCATATCCACCAGGGGGACTACCTTATTCACCTTATTCGTCTGAAGGTGTCCTATCATGTGCAATTCAAGATCTTCCGGCTTATCCGGAGTTCTGCCATCCTCGCCCGCGAACTTCTCCACTATCTCCTGGACATGATTTTCGCCGAAAAGACGCTGTCCCATAGCGTACAGAGCATATACATCCTCTTTCGGATGAAGCTTAGACACAGCCATGAGACGAACGTCTCCGAGCGAGATACGGATTTCATCCAACACTTTTCTAGTTATCATTCTTTTTCTTTTCTAAATAAAATGCTGATTTGGCAGCCCGCACATAAGGAGCCAAGAATGCAAAACCGACAAAACAGGTAAGACAGCACAGAATATACCAGCCTATAAAACTTAAATGAAGCTTACAGTAATTCCATTTATTGTTCCGCATTATACGTTTGCTTGTCTCTATCGCTTCCTTAGCGGAGAGTTCAGGATTCTCGGCAAGGACAAAAAGCGCCTGTGAATATCTCAAAGATGCGATAATACCGGGCACCAAAAACAGAAGAGACCACAAAAACGTCTTTACAACCATCAAAATACGCAGCCACAAACATTTCCATGAATGATTCATAAAACCGAAAACGGTTTTTACTCCCGGCTTCATTTCAGTACCCTCAGGATTATCAAATAAATCCAGCATATATTTGCTGAGTCCGACTTTCAAAGAAGGCCTGAGCACAATCGCCGCCACAACGATAATTATCGCCAAAGCAAGCAATATTGCGGAAAAAGCGCTTACCAATGCAATGAAAAAATCAACAATCAAACAAACAATAAACGCCTGCCAGTATCTGTCTTTCAGAGCTTTTCTGGCAGAAGCTCTTAACTCTTTTGAATTCATAAAAAACCTCCGACCGTCATACAGTCCTCAATATTATACCGAAAAGACATCTCTCGTTAAAGCATATACCAAGGCATCTTCACACAGACAAGCCCATTCATTCCGGCTTTCCCGCTTCGGAATCCGAACTTTCGCTTTACCTTTCAATTCCCGTTTGTCCGGAGCTTCCGCTTCACTCTTCAATCCCCGTTTACCCGGAGCTTCCGCTTTACCTTTCAATTCCCATCTGTCCGGAGCCTACACCAACGAATAAAGCCTTTCCGGACATAATAAGTCCGTTTGTCAAACGATTTCATCAACAAATAAAGCCGGTTTTATGCAAAATAACACCCGCTCGCCCCTACCCTACGCTTACTCGCAAAGCGTCTTCATCAGAGAATAAAGTTCACCGGCGGAAAGCGCTTCCGCCCTCACAGCAGGATTCATCATATTTTTTTCCAGCGCACGCTCCACCCTCTCCGCAGAGTATCCGCCCGCTTTCAAGTTATTCAGAAGAGTCTTGCGACGCGCCGAAAAAACAACGTGCAAAAAATCAATGTACTTTTTCACATCATCCTCGTTCACGATCCGTTTTTCCCGCTTCTCCATAACAATAACAGCGCTATCCACATCAGGCGCAGGCCAAAACGAAGTGCTTTTCAGCAAAAAAGCCTCCCTGTTAGCGTAATCCAAAGATGTTAGTATACTGAAACTTCCGTACAGTTCGGACCCGACCTCGCCGCACATACGCCGGACAACTTCCTTTTGCAACGTAAAAACCATTCTGGGCGGCAAGCAACGCTCCTCAATCAAACGCGCGATAAACACCGAGCCGATATTATACGGAAGATTTGCGCAGACAAGATCCGGCGCACCGTTATTTCGGTATTCCGACTCCCAGTTTTTCAGAACATCGCCCTCGATAAGGGTGAAATTTTTCTCGTTTACGAACACTTTTTCTTTAAGTATTGCGCAAAATCCCCGATCTATCTCAAAAGCCTTTACATCAGCGCCGGCATTCACCAGCCTTGTAGTGAGCGCGCCTATTCCGGGTCCCACCTCCCAAACCTTCATTCCGGCTTTTACCTGCGCTTCGCTCATAATCCGATTCAAAGCATTCCTGTTTATCAGAAAATTCTGACCGAATTTCCGATTCATATACAAGCCGCTACCGTTCAGAAGCGTTTTTATTGAATTTACCGATGTATAATCAAAATCCCAAACCATTGTATATCATGGTAATAAAGAGAAAGCGTTATAACAAGAGCCGCGGATAAACAATTCGCCGCCGCGCATAGCCGGATTTTAAGAAAATCTCCATTCTCAGGTTTATTTAAAATCCTTAAAATCCCTAAACCCGGAAAGCTTTTGAACAAAGTAAAAAAACGACTTGATTATCTGTGCGGAACTTTCAAAGCCCGGGCGTAACTTGTTTATGATTATGAAGATACTTCACCTTTGCATGAACAAAGAATGCAAAGTTTGGACGATTAAAGACAATTACCGTCCAGGTGATGATATTCAAAGCAAAGTACCAGCTTTCGCTTTCGGACTTAGCGCAGAAATTGAAAGGAATCTCATTAGTCAAAGGATAAAGGAAGCTTTGGCTGTGCGAAGAGCTTTGGGAGTTGTCCTTGGCAGACCGAAAGGACGGAAAACCGCTCCTGAGAAGCACAAGCTTTACGGCAAGGACGCAGTAATCTCAGAACTTCTTAATCAGGGTGTTTCGCAGCGACAAATATCAAAGATTTTTTCCGTAAACAGGAACACTCTTTCCAGATTTATAAAAAACAACTCAATTATTGCTAAAACAAAACGTATGAAAGAAAATGAGCGATTTTGTTAAGCGGAATTCTTCTCCATGCGGTTTTACCGCAAGCGACAGCTATGTGATCTTATCTCCAATCGAGCGAAGCATTAAGAAAAAATTGAAGCTGCGGGCACTCCACTGAAAGACTGGGATATAAACATCTATAGAGGTGTTCTTACCGGATGTAATGAAGCATTCATCATTTTCACTGAAAAGCGTGAAGAGATTCTTAGAAATTGCAAAACCTCTGATGAGTGCAAATGCACGGAGGACTTAATTCAACCGATTTTGAGAGGCAGAGACATTAAGCGGTACGGATATGAGTGGGCCGGGCTGTGGCTGATAGCAACATTTCCTTCAAAGCATTACAATATTGAAGAATATCCCGCTGTTAAAGTATATCTTTTGTCTTTTAGAATTGAACGACTTGAACAAACCGGGAAAAAACATAATGGATTTTCAGCACGTAAAAAAACTAACAACAAATGGTTTGAAACAATTGTGTCAACAATTGTTCGCAATTTCTTCACTTGAAAGATTGTAGAGCTCAAAAATCTTGCAGTCTGTGTTTTTTTCTTTATATAAAAATTAACACAAAAATTTTTTTGAAGACTGATTAAAAAATCCGTCTTGTTCTTAATATCGCCACAACCGCCCGCTTAAAACACCGAATTCAAATGATTGGCTCAGCTTAAAGACGCTTTCAAAATTCTACACACATTTTCCATTATTTTTTCACGATTTATCCCCATTTCAGCACATTTATCACAAAAAATCCCATTAAATATCAACTTATGACAAGTTAAATCTCATGCTTTTTGTTAAGCGGATTTCTTTGTTCCGTCTGTTTTCACGGTCTTTACGGATAAAAAAAGCGTTTTTTTACCGGAGAAACTTCATAATTCTTTTAAATACAACTAATTAAAAGAAAGTCAATGTTCGATGGATTATATTTGTATGAACAGGAAAATCGGAAACGCTATCTTCAACACTACACTACTTACTCTAATGTTTCTGATCGGACTAAGTTCAATTTCAAATTTCACCGGGTATGGGTACTGCATTTTCATATTCCCAGCAATCATCATTCATTTCCTTTTCATACCCGGTGATTCTTTTTCCCGTTACTACATATTCCTCATATTCCTCTTTTGCGTGATTCTCGCAGCCGTCGGGGTTACGCTTTTGTACACGGCAAACGTTAGCGCACCCTTCATTCCGTTTGAAAAAAACACCGTCTCAAGCATCACCGGGCGAGTGCTGTACGATTCATCATTCACAAAATCAGGAGGTCATCTTATCACGCTTGTTCTCAAAAACTGTCATGCCGAAAAAACAGGTCTATCCGGCACTGCCAGCGGAATTATCACCTGCATAGGCAAAGAAGAGGCTATTATCACAAGCGGAATAAAAGCGCGTCTCACCGGTTCGTTTACGGAAAACGGGTTATTCATATATAAATCATTACAAGTGCTTGAAAGAAGCAAAATCAATGATTTCCGAGAATATCTGATCACCAAAATAGAGAAACTCATATTAAACGGAGACATCCGCGAGAGCGAAATCCTTTCAATGATGCTACTGCTCGGAAGAGCCGAAACATACGGTTCAAAAATAAAAGAATTAGCTTCCAAGTGCGGCTCTCTGCACATTTTAGCGCTTTCAGGAATGCACTTGCACGCTGTAACCGCCATTACGAAAGTTATAAAAAATAAAATTATCCGATATATTCTTTCGGCGATACTGGTTACCGCATTCATTTTTATCGCGGGACCCAGGCCGTCGCTCGTACGCTCGGGGATTATGGTTCTTTTCGGTTTCCTGCCGATAAAAGAGCGCTTTTTAGTGAGCCTTATTGTTCAGCTGGCTGTGTTTCCGCTCTCTTTCGCAAATATCGGGCTCGTGTACGCCCTCCTCGCCGTTGGTGCGATTATTCTTTTCAGCGAAAGACTTTACGGGCCAAGTCTCATAAATACAAGTCTCTCTGTTCTCTGCCTTACCGCGCCTCTCAGTCTGCACTTCAACGGCGTCTGGTACCCCGCTGTGATTATAGCGGGTCCTGCGGCATCCCTTTTAGCGATGTGTTCAATGACTACGGGTTTTTTCTTATGCGTAACTTCTTTAGTTCAAGCTGCGTTCGGCGCGGCTACGCCTTTCACCGCGCTGTTCGGGCGGCTCCGCACAGCACTTCTCTTTTTAAACGAACATATTTTCCGATTTTTAACAGTATTGTTTGAAAAATGCGCAAAACTTCCCGTTCTTCACCGCACGGGGTATCTGATTCTTTGTCTCGTTAGTGTGTTTCTTCTTATTCTTCCGTCATTTCTGCAAAAACGGAACGCAAAAAAGGCGTTAAAAGGTCTGCAAATTTCCTGGTGATGACGTTAATTGCTCTGCGGATTTCCCGGTGATAGCGTTAAACGGACTACCGGTTTCGCGATGATAAGGTAAATTGCTCTGCCGATTTCCCGGTGATGACGTTAATTTCTCTGCGTATTTCCCGATGATAACGTTAAACGGACTACCGGTTTCACGATGTTGACCGCACGCTTTACTTCGGTATCTGTAATTTATTTCAATATTCGTTCCCATTCCGCTTCGTTAAAACCGGGGAAAACCTCATTGTCCGTTACCAAAAGAGGACGTTTTACCAACATCCCGTCAGTAGAAAGAATGTTATACTGCTCCTCTTCAGACATCCCGGGCAATTTCTTGGAAAGTTCCAATTCCTTGTAGAGCATACCGCTAGAGTTGAAAAAACGTTTCAGCGGCAAACCGGACTTTTCGTGAAGCGTTTTCAAAGTTTCCGCATCTGGATTTTGTGTTTTTATATCAAGTTTCTCATATCCGATTTTATGCTCATCCAACCACGAAAGAGCCTTTTTGCAGGTCGAACACCTGTCATAACAATAAACTTTTACCATACGAACCTCGCAATATTTTAATATTATAATCAAGAAAAACACCCGAATAAAGATACCGCGAGCGCGGAAAGGCTGAAGACGTTGCTTATAGTACGCAAAAATCCCCCGTTTCCGAGGAAATTTTTCACAAATTCTCAATTTAAGGCGGAGAAACAGGTCAGATTTATGCGTATGAGCGAGCAGTAATACGCCCGTATACCGCGAGTACGGGAGACAAAAAACATCTGCATAGCACTTAAAACATTTGAGACAAAGAAAGATGTCAGATTTGCTAAAAAAAGAAGGGGGTAGTACTTCTGTACACCCCCGACACATTTTGTTAAAAATAGCACCTATGACGCTAAGAAAATTTGAGTGGGAGAGGCGGGTCAGATTTGCACCCTTAAACGAGCGGCTATACTTCTGTATGCCACGAGTGCAAAAGGCGCGAAGATGGCCTGCAACACAAAGAATTTGAGGCGAAGAGAGATGTCAGATTTGCGCAAAAAAGAAGGGGGTAGTACTTTTGTACACCCCCGACGCATTTTGTGCAAAGATGACGTCTATATTCGCCGGCAAATTAGAAGCGGATGTGGGCAAACGCCTTATTCGCTTCCGCCATTCTGTGCATATCTTCTTTCTTCTTGAAAGCCGTACCGGTGCTGTTAAAAGCATCAAGCATTTCGGAAGCGAGCTTTTCGCTCATGCTCTTTCCGCTTCTTCCGCGAGCCGCAGCGATAATCCATCTCATTGCGAGAGCTTCTCTGCGCGCGTCTCTGATTTCGGTAGGAACCTGATATGTAGCACCACCGACTCTCTTGCTCTTAACCTCAATCATCGGCTTCACATTGTCTAAGGCTTTTGTGAAAACATCCATTGCTTCCTGACCGGACTTTTCGCCGATAATCTTAAACGCATCGTACAAAATACGAGTACTAACGCTCTTCTTGCCGTCCAGCATCATTCTGTTAATAAACTTCTCAACGACAACACTGTTGTAAACGGAATCCGGTAAAACTTCTCTCACCGATGCTCTGGTTCTTCTTGACATACCTTCTGCCTCCTATTAAGCCTTCGGCTTCTTCGCACCGTACTTGGAACGGCTTCTCTTTCTTCCGTCTACACCCTGCGTATCCTTAGAACCACGAATAATGTGATATCTTACACCGGGCAAGTCCTTAACTCTTCCGCCGCGAATCAAAACAACGCTGTGCTCCTGCAAATTATGTCCGATACCCGGAATATAAGCAGTAACTTCAATACCGTTTGACAAGCGAACACGCGCAACCTTTCTTAAAGCCGAGTTCGGCTTCTTCGGGGTTACGGTCATAACTTTCGTGCATACACCGCGCTTCTGCGGACAACCTTCCAATGCAGGAGACTTTGTCTTGCTGGTAGGTGCTGTACGACCTTTTCTGATTAACTGATTAATCGTTGGCATCCTATGATACCCTCCTCTCCGTATATAGCGCTACACCCTCCCGAAATCCGTAAATTTCCAAGTTATCCGAGAAAAAGAACCCCGGAACTCTCAGAGTGTACATCTGCTAAAATACGCAATAAAAACAGCATACACTGCCCTGCTTTATCATCTCCGACCATATGCGGATTTTCAAAAGCCTTTCTCTTTTACCATATAATTAAAGTTATTGTCAATATTTACAAACCGGTTAAAGTCTATTCCGATATTTTTTTCATCAATCATCATCAATTAATAATGGCTTGACAAACACCTTAACAAATAGTATCATACAAATATGAAGAAAATATTAATAATACTTTTAATTTCAACATTCTTTTTTGTTGCCGGGTGTTCAAAGAGCTCCGATACCAGAACGAAAAGCGTAAACAACGGCGAGACAAACACCTCATCGCAGAATGATATCGGCTCGAATAATGCATCTGCAGAAGCGGAAGCCCCGTCTGATTCCGCTTTAAAAACCGACAATTCAGACTCGAAAACAAGCAACGCGCAGGAGAAAAGCCCTCAGTCGTTTCACCACATTTCTTTGTCGGACCTGAATAATAACACAATATCAGGTAAGGACATATTCAGTAAAAATAACATCACTATCGTGAACTGCTTCGCAACATGGTGTCCGCCGTGCATGAGAGAAATTCCGAGTCTTGTATCGCTGAACACGAAATTGCCGGAAGGAGTCGCTCTCATCGGAATAAGTTTTGACGACGGGATGACAGCGAAAGAATTGCAAGACATTCTGGGGCCGCTGGGCATAAACTATCCGCTCTACTTCGACGGAGGCAATTTTACCTGCTTCTTTGATATGCAGGCGATTCCCGACACATTGTTCATAGATAAACACGGCAATCTGTTGTTCTATTATGTAGGGGCACCGGCTAATCCTGAAAAATTCTTCGCGGATAAAACGCAGGAACTCTTGAAACAATTATGAAAACAGTCCGTAAAAAAAGACTTTTCTTTCTCTTTCTCTTTGCGGGGATAATACTTGTCGCCGTTGGAATTGCAAACGGAGATGTGAGAGCCGTTTTTCAAAAAGGAAGCCGTATTTGCTTGGAGTGCATAGGAATAGGCTGAGACTTGCAGAAGCGAAGACGAAAAACCGATACATCGCCTGCATTTCAAAGCCTGTTCTATATCATATTTACCGTATTCAAATATTTTAAATTTAATCATATTGAATTCAAACATATTGTATGAGTAAAACGTATGAGTAAAACGTATGAGTAAAACGTATGAGTAAAACAAAAAATAATAACTGATAGGCGAACTTGCCGGTCCGACGAGGATCTTCTGCGCAATCAGTAACGGGAAAAAGAAAATGACAAAGACACGCTGCGAAGACACAGAAAAAAACGAAACGGAAACATCAAAAAAGAATAAAATCTCACTCCGAACTCTCACGCAATTATGCAGCACGTTTCTTTTTAACGGATATCTTGCGGGATTTACGAAAGGAAAAATATACCGGGGTCCGCTGAAAAAAGCATGCGTTCCTGTTTTAAACTGCTATTCCTGCCCCGGCGCATTAGGCTCGTGCCCGATAGGGTCTTTGCAAAATGCGCTCATTTCAAAAAAGTTCAAAGGGTTATTCTACGTAACGGGGATTCTTTTCCTCTTCGGTCTCATTTTCGGCAGATTCATATGCGGTTTTCTCTGTCCTTTCGGTTTCCTACAAGACGCGCTCTATAAAATCAAGGTGCGCAAAATAACGATTTCAGACAAAAGAGATGCCGGTCTCAAACGAATAAAATATGCGGTTTTGCTTATCTTCGCGGTGCTTCTTCCTCTTGTTACAAGGACATCTCTCACCCTGAAAGCGCCATGGTTTTGCAAGTACATATGCCCCGCCGGAACGGCTGAAGGAGGAATACCACTCGTTCTCTTTAATTCTGATTTACGCCGAACAGCAGGAGCTTTATTTAACTGGAAAGTTCTCCTTCTCGTTCTGTTTATCGTATCATCAGTGAAAATCAGCCGACCTTTCTGCAAATATATATGTCCACTCGGCGCATTATACGGACTGTTTAATAAAATCAGCCTCATTCAGCTGGATTTGAACCGCGAAAAATGCGTCCACTGCTCACGTTGCGAAAACGTTTGTCCCATGCAGGTGCATTGCAGAGATGACATAAATTCAAAGGACTGTATCCGCTGTTTAAAATGCGTTAAAGAATGCCCTGTTCAGGCGATAAAAGTTGTAAAGCCCGGATCAGACAAAACAGCCCGTCATCACTAAACATTATCTCTCAATCCGGCGAAACCGCCGGTTATAATCGATCAAAACGCCCGTTTCGCAAAGACCTCTGCGTTATTGCGTTATTCGGCAAGACGCCGAGTAGAGGCGGCAAAATCGCTCGTTTTTCAGTTGTTTTCTCCGCTTAAAAGCATTACATCGTTCGCTTCAACGCTTCCGCTTGCGGAACCGAACATATCAATAAGTTCCTTAACTGTTAAATGCTTCTTCTCTTCACCCCTAACATCAACAACAACCCGTCCGCCATTCATCATAATAAGGCGATTTCCATGAGCGATTGCGTCTCTCATATTGTGAGTAACCATAAGCGTGGTTAAAGCGTTATCACTAACGACCTTATCTGAAATTTCCAGAATTTTTGCGGATGTTGCAGGATCCAAAGCGGCGGTATGCTCATCCAAAAGCAACACTTTAGGCTTCTTTATCACAGCCATCAGCAACGTAAGCGCCTGTCTTTGTCCGCCGGAAAGCAAACCGACCTTTGAAGACAGCCTATTCTCAAGACCCAGATTCAAGTCCTTAAGCATATCTCTGAAAAGAACACGTTCCTCCTTTGAAATGCCCCATTTCATTCCCCTTTTTTTTCCTCTGCGAAGCGCAAGCGCAAGGTTTTCCTCAATCAGCATCGTAGGACATGTTCCCATCATCGGATCCTGAAAAACCCGGCCTAAAATAGAAGCTCTTTTGTACTCGGGCTCGCGGGTAATATCATGCCCGAATGCAGTAATCGTTCCGCTATCCACCGGAAAAACTCCCGCAATAGCATTAAGCATTGTGGATTTTCCCGCTCCGTTGCCGCCGATAACCGTTACGTAATCTCCATCCCCCAACGTCACATTCAAGCCATTCAAAGCGGTTCTCGCATTCACCGTACCCGCATTAAACGTTTTTGATATATTTTTCAATTCAAGCATTTTCTATCACCTCAATCATAGTTGTATCATTCATACAGACAAAAATTCCTTACCCCTCGTCTTTTGAACCGCGGTTTTTCCTGTTAGTCCAATACGGGATGGCAAGAAACAATGCCACAATCATCGCAGAAATTAGTTTTAAATCATTAGTATTCAATCCGAGTTGCAGAGTAATTTGCAAAACCAGATAGTACACAATTCCGCCTATCACAACACCAGCCATCTTGAAAGCCATATTAAAAAACACCTTTTTGAACAAACCTTCCCCGATAACAACAGCCGCGAGACCGATCACAATAGCACCGCGTCCCATATTAACGTCGGCCGCACCCTGATACTGCGCTAAAATCGCCCCGGAAGCCGCCACCAGCGCATTTGAAATCATCAAACCGAGAATGATATCGTTCTCCGTGTTTATTCCTTGCGCCCGGGCCATATTAGGATTCGTGCCCGTAGCGCGAAGACCGCATCCGCGTTCAGTTCCGTAAAAACAATACTTTAAAATAATCAACACCGGAAGTAATATGAGGAGCAGAAAAAGAGGATTTCTAAGACTCAGTTCATGCACAAACCTTTGCGACACAATAAGATGATATCTGTCCACACTTATTGTCTGATTCGCTTTTCCTCCCATGATTCTCAAATTCACCGAATACAGGGACAACTGCGTTAAAATTCCCGAAAGAATTGCGGGAATCCCGCATTTCGTGTGGAGCAAAGCAGTCACAAGCCCGGCAACCCCTCCGATAGCGGCGGAAATCAAAACAGCTGCAACCGGATTAACCCCCGCGCGAATCAGCATTACGCAAGCCGCGCCTCCGGTGGCGATACTTCCGTCCACCGTTAAATCAGCAACATTCATAACCCTGAACGTCATATATACTCCCAAAGCCATAATTCCCCAAATAAGTCCTTGAGAAACGGCTCCGGGCATTGCATTCAAAAACGACATAGTAAAAGACATACTTACCTCAATGAACTTTCCGATTCATAATGCAAATTCGAGCGCTTCTTTAAAATCGTTTCA
>CAMKAB010000014.1 GCA_946410375.1 uncultured Spirochaetaceae bacterium | reverse complement strand
AAAGCATGTTAAGTATAGGGTTGTTGCTTAATCCCACCAAAAAAGTGCAAGAGCCCAAAGATACCCCTATAAACAAAAAAGAGGCAAATCGGCCGGGTCTCGCTTGTTATATACTTACCGTTGCTACATTCCTGTCCTGGCGGGGTTGGGTACAAACAAACAGCCCGGTATCTGCCTCAAGACAAAAAATAACACAATTTTCATTATTTTTCAAGACGATTGAACAAAAACACGGAAATGGGTAACATTTTATCAAAATTTCTTAAACACTTTACCCTGAATAAGATGTAAAATGTTCACGATTATACATTAAGGAGGAAAAATAATGGGAAACAAAAAGAAAGTGGGATTTGCCAGCTCATTCGGCTTTATTATGGCTGCCGCAGGTTCCGCTGTCGGACTCGGAAACCTTTGGGCATTTCCCTACAAAACAGCAAAAGGAGGAGGAGCGGCATTCGTTTTTGTTTACATCATTTGCGTACTTCTCTTAGGCTCCGTAACAATGCTTACCGAAATGCACATCGGGAAAAGAGTTCATGCGAACCCGGTAACAGCATATAAAAGCATCAGCAGGAAAGCGGGATGGTTCGGCTTCCTTGCGGTTCTGATTCCCTTCTTCATAACATGTTACTACTGCGTTTTAGGCGGCTGGACAGTGAAATACGCGCTCAACTCGTTCTCCGGAAACAGCGGAATAGTTGCGACCTTTTCAACAAACAGCGGGGAGGTTATTCTGTACTCTGTGATTTTCGTGTCGCTCGCACTTGCAATCATCGGAGCCGGAGTTGAGGGAGGAATTGAAAGACTCTCAAAGATTTTAATGCCGGTGCTCTTCGTAATTCTTTTAGGCATCGTGGTTTACTCCCTGTGCCTCGGAGAAGGGGTATCCACCGGAGTAGCATTTTATTTAAAACCCGACTTCTCAAAACTGGACTTTAAAACGATTATGCTCGCAATGGGACAGGCGTTCTGGTCATTATCCCTCGGCATGGGAATCATGCTCACATACGGCTCGTACTGCGGTTCGGACATCAACCTTGTGAGATCCACCGGAATGATCTGCTTATTTGACACCCTTGCTGCGCTTCTTGCAGGACTAGCGATATTCCCGGCGGTTGCACACTTCGATCCTGCCCTGCTGGACGGCTCAAAGGGTTTAGCTCTCATGTATATCATTTTACCGCAGGTTTTCGAATCAATGGGAGCTATAGGAAAACTCGTATCGTTCTTCTTCTTCTCAATGGTTACCATTGCGGCGCTCACCTCAATCATGAGCCTTTATGAAGTCTGTACGCAGTTCGTTTTACAGAAATTCCACACAAGAAGAAAGAGATCCATCACTATCGTAAGCATCTTAAGTCTTTTAATTTCAATCCCGGTCGGAATTTCCTTAGGACAGGTAGGAATTATGGAAAAAGCCTCCCCCGCTCTCTTCGGACTGGATTGGCTCACCTTCTTTGACGAGGTTACGAACACGGTTCTCATGCCGCTGTGCGCCCTCTTCGCCTGCATCGGAATCGGCTGGATTTTAAAACCCGAAAAAGCAATTGATGAAATGAGAAAGGAAGGCACCGTAATCAGCGATGCACTCGCTAAGGTTTACAAGGTTTTTGTAAAATACATCACTCCGATTCTCATCATTATTGTTGAAATCGGCGGACTTAAAAGCGAAATTGAAGCCGGCAACATTCCGGTTATCATAACGGCGCTCGCCCTCATGCTTATCTGTGCGATAATCTACTTCAAGTTCTTCGTCAACACAGACACGGGAACAAACGAGGACGAGAAGCTTGTGAAGAACGAACTGTAAACCGGAGTAATTTTTTACATTACAAAAAAATAAAAATCATATGTAAACAAATTAGGAACTGCTTTTAAAAGCTGAAAACCGCTACGGAATCGGATAATGGTTTCATAGCGGTTTTTTTTACGATTATTTTAACAAAAACCACCGCAGGCAAATCTATTCTTACCGTAGGCAAGCCCGTTCTTACCGTAATCAAGCCTGTTCCTAGCGTAAGCGAGCCCGTTCTTACCGTAATCAACCCTATTCTTACCGCTATCAACCACCTTCTTACCGCAATCAACCCTGTTCTTAGCGCTATCAACCCTGTTCTTACCGCTATCAAGCCTATTCTTAACGCTATCAACCCTATTCTTACCGCTATCAACCACCTTCTTACTGCTATCAAGCCTGTCTACAATACCGCCCGAAAAAATATGTGAAAAATATACCACGTATTTTCTGTTAAAGTCCTGTATGTATTGTTATAATAAACAAGCGAGGTATGATATGGGACGACGTAATACGGTTGAAAGCCTGTCAAGATTATTTCAGGTTATTAAAATTATCAGCAGAGACGGAGGCGCGACAATCACTCAGATTTCAAACGAAACCGGGATTGACCGCTGGACCGTGAAAGATATGATTGACAGCATTGATAATCTGGGAAACGACGGAAAAGGGCTCTGCATAACAGAAGAGAAAAATCCTCGAGACCGAAGAGAAACCTTGTACTCGATAAATAAAGACAATCTTTGGTCGCTGACTTTGCCCAAACTTAATCTCACGGATGAAGAAAGAATGCTGCTTGCCCTTCTCTTGCAACAGTCAAAGCAGGTTCCTCTGCTGAAAGATGCGGCGGACGGGCTTAAAAACAAAATAAACTGGCTGAAAGATTCTAATGAATATCAGATTCACAATATAAATGACACGGAACGCATTGTGGGCCCCGAATCGAAAAAAGCTCTAAGCATAATCTGCTCGGCAATACGGGAAGACCGATGCCTAGAGTTTGATTACAACAATAAAGTCAACACAAAATCAGGCGTACGGCGGGTAATGCCGCTTTACCTCTTTGCATATGATGCCGGCTTGTACCTTAATGCTCAAAAAACGGAAAACGGAGAATTGCGCACCTACGCAATAGAACGCATACAAGGCCTGCCCAGAATAATTGATATAAAGGAATCGGACAAACCGAAAAAAGCCGAATACGACGGAAGGCTTGAAGATCCGATAAGCCCCTTTCCCGATCATGAGGAATTCGAACTTGAAGTAACTTTCAATTCCTGGCAAGGATGGTACAACCTGCAAAGACGCTGGCCATCTTCTGTAAAAATTACGAAAAATAATGACGACACCATTACAATGCGGATTAAAACAAGATCCGGTTATGGAGCTCAAAAGTGGATTTTAAGCCAGTGGAAAGACGTTTTAAGAATTAAACCGGAATGGATTAAGGATGAAATCGTCAGAACCGTAAACAAAATGCTGTCAGCTATTGATAAAAAAACGGAATGATATTTCCGGACAAAAAAAACGGAGAGACCGGGATTCGAACCCGGGAAGGCTTTCACCTTACACGACTTCCAATCGTGCACCTTCGACCGCTCGGACATCTCTCCTTTTTTAACATAACGTAACTTCCGCAGCTCCCTTACGAACAAGAATAAACCCGAAAGTTCTCCTGTAATGTATCAAAAAAACAGCACTCTGTCCATACCGCAAAAACGAAATGACAACCGCTTATTGAAAAATTATCAAAAAACCGGCAAGTCACCCACCAGGCCGCAAACCGGGGCTTATCCGGGAAAGCCTTATTGTAAAACAGCGAAAAGTCGCATAATATGGTTTATACAGGCTGTTCTTCGCTGCGACTTCGCGCAAAGAACCGAACAAAGAACGACGAAAAGAACAAATCGGAGCTCCGGGCTGCGCAAATACGGCAAATGCGGCATAAAACGAAAAAACCCGTAAAAAACGCACCTCGCTGCTCTCCGAATTTCCAAAAACAAACATATCCGTAAGGAGGAGGAAACCATGTTATCTGTATTATCCGTCGGAGGCTCCATAATTTCTCCGGAAGGACCTGACGCCGAATTCATCTCAAATTTTGTGAAAGAAATCAAAAACTATTTGAAAGAAAACGCAGAAGATAGACTTATTCTGGTATGCGGAGGCGGCGGACCGGCGCGACTGTATCAGGGAGCGTACAGAGCGCTTACTCCGGAATCCGAACAGGTTCAAGAACTTCAAGACCTGATCGGAATCAGAGCGACACATATCAATGCGGAACTGATAAAAAGCGTTTTCGGTAAGCTTTGCGCAGACCCGATTGTAATAAACCCGACTTCTCCCGATGTCACATTCACCGGAAGAATCCTTGTTGCGGGCGGATGGAAACCCGGATTCTCAACGGATACGGATGCGGTTTACCTTGCAAAGAGGTTTGGAGCCGCAACCGTGATTAACCTCTCAAACATAAAAAAGGTTTACACCGCCGATCCGCGCTACAATAAAGACGCAAAGCCGATAGACAGCATCAGCTGGAACGATTTTATCAAAAACATCGTAGGAACAGAGTGGAAGGCGGGATTAAACGCTCCGTTTGATCCGGTAGCATCAAAAATGGCGTCCGAAAGCGGAATAAAGGTGTACTGCGCTGACGGCAGAAACCTTGAAAACACACTCGCCATTCTGAAAAACGAGCCGTTTGAAGGAACCGTAATAGGCGGGTAATCCCGCCCTCCGGGCTCCCTGGGCATATTCACAGGTTTTTGTTTCGCGTTTAAGAATGCTTAACAGACAAACAGCCGGATGCCCCGCCCGTTTTCTTACACCTCTATTCCCACATATGCGCAGATTTTATCAAGATATTCTCTCGTCTCCGCACACACATTCTTATCCCGTTCCGAAGACGAGGGATTCCCTATCTGCGCATTCAATTCCGCCCTTAAATCGTAAACGCTCTTTTTGGAGTTCAGTTCCTCGGGAACAAGACACCCCAGGAAAACATCCTTTATCCTTTTTTTCCACCTCTCGAGATTTTCATTCTTCACATAACCCGGATAACTTCTGCAAACATATCTGAAAAGCATTTCATTATACTTCGGATTTTCAAAAACGAGATGCAAAGATAGCCGCTCGGAAAGGGGAGCATTGCGTATCACCGTAAACAAGCCCTCATCAATTCTTGACGGGAAGCCCTCATACAACGAGTAATCAGGGTCATCAAGATACGTCTTCCCCTCTCCGCCGTTTTTTGTAAAACGACCTATCAGTGCGGAAATTTCGTCTAAATTCTTTTCCAACTTCTTCGCACGATTAAAGAAAACGACTTTGTCAAAGCCCAGCCTGCCGTAATCCTCATCCTTCGTTAAAATACTCACAGGAGAAATAAACAGCGCCTTGTTTATTCGGAGTTTAACAATGCCCGGAATATCCTCCGGTCTGCCGATCTCAGAGGAAGCACCGTTCTTCACCGCCTTAAGAAGCCCGATTGTATTCGTCCCGAGATTAAAACAGTAAAAATTATTTCTATCCGAAGAATCCCGACACAAAGGGAAAAGCATTGCCGAATTGCCATGCGGAGAAGTAAAAACGAAGCTCTGATACAAAACGATCTTATCTTCCGGCTTCCTTTCTCCGCTCGCCTTTCCCGTATCAAACAGCTTTTCAGCGTTGTTTTTAAACTTGTATTTTAAGTAAAAATTAAACAGACGGGGTTGTCTTTCCCTGATAAGCCGCGCTATCGCAATCGTCGCCCTCACATCCGACAAAGCATCATGGGCATTAAGATGCTCAATTCCGTTAGCACGTGTAAGTTCCTCCAGTTTCAAAATCGGGTTGCCGGTTTCGGGATTCACCGGCCACCGTATTCCGTCGGGTCGCAAGTCGTGGCACGCACGCACCAAAGTGAGCACATCCATCGTTGAGCAATTATTATCCCATGACCACTTATACGGGTCGATAAAATTCCTGTATAGCGAGTATCGGATGAACTCATCATCAAAAGCGGTTGAATTATACCCGCAGATACAGGTGCCGGCTTCGCTGAAAATATCGTTGATTTTTGTTATGAATTCATCTTCCGGAATACCTGTTTTCGCCGTTTTCAAAGGCGTGATACCCGTTTTATAAATCGCCTCCAACGAAGGCAGATAATCATACGGGGGTTTACAGTAAAGCACAACGGGCTCGCCGATCTCGTTAAAATCCTTATCCGTCCTTATACAGGCGAACTGTG
Organism: uncultured Spirochaetaceae bacterium; assembly: GCA_946410375.1. GTDB lineage: Bacteria > Spirochaetota > Spirochaetia > Sphaerochaetales > Sphaerochaetaceae > CAMKAB01. The sequence continues at coordinate 5,618 of CAMKAB010000014.1, read as the reverse complement.
CGATTCTGTCTTTTGCGGGACTTATTCCGAAGGTTTCCAGATCGTACCAAAGGAATGTTTTTATCTTCCTGACATACGGATCCGATTCCTGATAACCATTATTTTTTACATTTTCCATAAATATATGATACCATAATAAAACGCAATCGTAAAACTGTTTGCTCAAAACGTCTCCTCAAAGGATTTGCGTTTTCATGACGCCGAATCGGAATGAGCAAAAAAAAGGAAAAAACAATGAATGCCGTTAATTTTTTAGAGCACAATAAATTAACACCTGAATCAATCAATATGAAAACCCTCGTGGACCACATCATAAACGAAATGCAGCGCGCAGAACGCGGAGAAGACAGCTCTCTTGCAATGATAAACAGTCTCCTTAAGCCGTCTTTCAGCATAAGAGGAAATCAGGATGTTCTCGTGCTTGATGCGGGAGGTACGAATTTCCGCACCTGTCTCGTACATTTTAACGAAGATCTTTCTCCTGTGATTACAAACAAAACGAACTCTTCAATGCCCGGGATACGGACAGAAATTTCCGCAGATGATTTTTTTGAGGAAATAGCGGAGAGAATCGAGCCTCTTATAGAAAAAACAGACCGGATCGGGTTCTGCTTTTCATACCCTGCGAAGTGTCTTCCGAGCCACGACGCGGTGCCCCTCTTTTTCAGCAAAGAAATTAAAGCGCCCGGAGTCATCGGAAAAGAACTCGGAAGCAATTTGTTTCACCACTTAGAATTACGCGGACACAACACAAAAAACAAACGTATTGTGATTCTGAACGACACAGTGGGAACGCTTCTTGCCGGAATGCCGCGTATGAAGGAACGGGACGCAGACGCCTGCATCGGCTTTATTCTCGGAACAGGAACCAACTGCGCACACATAGCCCGCGGATATGTGATAAACGAAGAATCCGGATGCCTTGATTTTAGCGTAAGTCCGATAGATAACGCTTTTTTAAAGACCACAAAAGACCCCGAAAAGTATAAAATGGAAAAAATGATAAGCGGAGCATATTTAGGCCCGCTTACGCTCTTCATTCTGAAAGAAGCGCAAAGACAGGGAGCTCTGAGCGATTCTCTTACCCTGCCCGAAACGCTAACCAGCCGTGATGTTTCCGAGTTTTTAAACGGAAACGCGGATGTTTTTTTCAACGCTTCCCAAAGCGGAGCTTTCCCTAACGGAACTCCGGTTAACAGAGAGTCTTTAAGCGCACAAGCCGAAAAGAACGCTGAAAACACCGAAAAAACTGCGGACTACGGAAAAAGTGCTGTCGGAACAAACGTTTCGGAGCAGTCAGACAGTGCGGAATCCGCTGAAACCGATAAGATCTCTTCGCGCTTCTTCATTTCGGAGCAGTCAAACGGTGCGAGGTCTGCTGAAACCGGGCATATAGCTGAATACAATCAAAAAACCGATATTAATCCGACAAGTTCAGACGCAAATTCCTCATACAAAATGAGCGGGGCGCAGGAAAAAGACATCTCCGCAATCAAAGAGATACTCTCAAACATCGTTTCCCGTTCGGCGAAACTCTCCGCCTGCATGCTGGCGGGCGCCGTTCTCGCATCAGATGCGAACAAAGGAGAAACCCGGTCCGCCGATGCCGCTTCGAAAGCGGAAAAAACGCCGCGTAAAGTCCTCATAAATGCAGACGGCACAACATTTTACGCCGTTCCCAATCTGAAAGAACAAACCGAATCATACCTTTCGGACTTTTTAAAAGAATTCAACATCACGGCTGAATTTATCAAAATAGAAGACTCTCCGATTATCGGCAGCGCAATCGCGGCCCTCTGCGTGTAAGGCTCTTTCCGACAGAACAAGGAACGCATTTTTAAATCGCGGCCCTCTGCGTGCAAAACTCTTTTACGGCTCGCTATCGAAAAAAAGCACACAGAATACGCGCAATCGCGGCCCTCTGCGTATAAGGCTGTTTCCGGCTCGACAAGCGAGGTACATTTTTCAATCGCGGCCCTCTGCGTGTAAGGCTCTTTCCGACAGAAATGGAACACGCATTTTCAATAGTCCTCTTTTTTTATTGCAATATATATACTTACCCCCTACAATAAAATCACGGGTAAGAAAGACTTCCGCAGGCGGGAAAAATCCGCAAAACAAGACGCAAACGGGCGGATTCGGCGTAAACACATAAACGCGATTTCCCGCACATTGCGTCGCCAGCGTTGCGGTTCACGCACGGCGCGCCGCCGGCACAGTGCGTTTCACGCTTGATACGTCGTCGCCCGAATTGCGAAGCCCGGGCGTTGCGGTTCACGCACGGCGCGCCGCGCGAACTTAACCTTCTTACCCGAAACAAGGCGTTTTGCCTGAGGCTATCAATCCGAATTCTTGCAAATCCGACATTCCCGTACGGACGAGCAAAGATTTCAAAGGAGGACATATGAACACCCCGAAAAACATTCCGCTCATGGAAAACAACAGAAACTCCGGCATGGAAACACTCAGAATCCTTGCGGCGTTTTTAATCGTAATGTACCACTACGCCGTATACGGAGGTATCAGTTATAATTCCTATTACAGCAAAGACTTGCTAAACGGACTTTTCGCGCAATTTCTCGCAATGGGGGGAAATGTCGGCAGTATGATCTTTATCAGCATAATGGGCTACTATCAAAGCGAAAAACCGTTCAACACCTCCCACCTCATCAGAATCATCTTTCAGATGTTCTTTTACTCAACGCTCATTTACCTTATCTTCTGCATAACGGGTAACGTTCAATTCAACTTCTGGAACTTCCTGCGCTCGCTTCTTCCGTTCTTTTTTGACAGGTGGTTCTTCGGTACGGCGTACATCGTGCTTTACTGCCTTTCTCCGTTTATCAATAAATTTCTGAACACGCTTGATAAAGAAAACTTTAAACGACTTCTCATAGTACAAGTCGCCCTTTGGATGGCTCTCCCAACCGTTCTCGGCTTCTTTGACGGAACAGTATTCTACGGCACGATATTCACCGTATACCTCACCGCATACACCTCGGGAGCTTACATCAGACGTTTTGCCTCCGAATCGGACATTGCCGGGAAGTGCCGTAAAACGCTCATCATCAGCGTAATCGTTATGCTTGCATCCGCTCTTGTTTTCGACATGCTGGGCGAGCACATCGGAATTTTCTACAGAAAGGGAACGTACTTCTCCTCCCTCAATTCCATCTTTACGTATGCCACGGTGTTCTGCTTAACCGCGCTCGCCTCTCGGGCGGAACCCAAAACAAACAGCATGATAAACAATGTTGCAAGCACCTCTTTCGGGGTGTATCTTCTCTGCAGTCACGCATACACAAGAGAACTGATTTTCAAGCGGATAATCAAAGCACCCGAACAGATAAAATCCGTTTTATTCATCGTGCTTGCTCTTCTAAGCTGCCTTGCGGTATATGCAATCTGCGTAATTATCGACTACATAAGGAAATTCACAATAGAAAAGAACTTGCTTAAAAGCTTTGATTCAGCAGCTCAAAAGATTAACGCGAAAGCATATGAGACAACCGAAAAAATCAGCGAAGAACCGTAAACCTTAATAATTTGAAAAAAATTGCGAAAAAGAGGGGAAGCCCGCCGGGCTTCCCCTCTTCCGTTTACACGTTTACAAATACGACGAAGCACCGCCGTAAACCATCAATTATCCCTTACATGCAGGTGTATCCGCCGTCTACCGGAAGAATCACACCGTTCACATAGCTGGAAGCCCTGCTGGAAAGGAAGATTGCGGCGGTATCCAATTCGCCCTCGTTTCCGTATCTGCTAAGCGGAATCATCGTCTGCGCATACTGTTTAAAGAAATCCGAATCAAGCGTTTCCTTTGTAAGCGGGCTGTAGAAATATCCCGGACAAATCGCATTCACGTTAATTCCCTTTGAGCCCCACTCGGAAGCGAGCGCACGGGTTAAATTCACAACTCCGCCCTTCGCCGCATGATACGCAGCGGTAGGAGCGATCTTGTTTCCCACAATACCGTACATTGAAGCGATGTTGATAATTCTGCCGTAACCGGCGGGAATCATGGCTTTCTTCGCCACGGCGCGAGCGAACTTGAAAGTTCCGCCTAAATCAATACTCACCTCTTTGTTGAAAACATCATCCGGCATATCCTCCGCCGGGATAACGCCGCCCGTGCCTGCGTTGTTAATAAGAATGTCAATTCTGCCGAACTTTTTCATCACCGCATCAACCGCCGCCTCAACCTGCGCCGTGTCCGTTATATCGCACACAACAGGGAAAGCCTCAACGCCGAAATCCTTTTTGATGTTCTCCGCAACCTCTTCCACAAGGTTCTGTCTTCTTGCAAGAGGGACAACATTACAGCCCTGATTAGCAAGAGCACGCGCCATCTGAACGCCGAGACCTGTTGACGCACCCGTTACAATCGCAACGTTTCCGGTTAAATCAAAATATTTATTCATTACAAACCTCCGACTTTTGCAAATCAATATTATTTTATTGTTTAATCATATTTTAACACACGGTCACCAAATATAAAAGAATTATTTAACTTTTTTGCAAACAAAGAAAAACGTTTTATTTACTCTAAATACATGACGCGCACAAGAGATAAGCGGTACAATGGATTATCATTATCCGAAAGAGGGAGAAAACGCCATGCACGTGATACTTACAGGAGAAAAACAAGTCGGGAAAAGCACCCTTGTGAACATAATTCTCACCGCGCTCGAAGAACGGAAAAAACCGTTCAGCGGGCTTAAAACAGTGTCCGAATTTGAAAACGGCGACAGGGTTGTGTATATGATCCCCGCAGGAACATCCAGGGGAGACATTCCGCACGAACGAGATGCCCGCAAAAAAATTTCAAACGAGAACCTTTCCTCCGCGCCTGACGCCCCATCGCCGATTTACCCCGAAAAACACCGCGCTGGTGTATGCAGAGCGCACCACCTGATAGAAAAAAATCCGGAAATATTCAACCGTTACGGAGTACGGTACCTTCAAAGCCCTGAAAAAATCATCCTAATAGACGAAGTCGGCAACCTGGAAGCGGACGCACACGCCTATTCTCTCGAAGTGAAAAGCCTTCTTGAAAGAAAAGACGTTTCGGTTCTTCTCGTGCTTCAAAAAATGGCAAAAACCGAACTCGCGGAATACATCAGAGAACGCTTTACGCTCATAGAAATCACTCCGCAGAACAGAGACGACGTTTGCTCTGAAATTCTGAGTCGTCTTCTGCTTTGAAAATGCAACTCTTTTTCAAATCCGGCTTTTCTTAAAACGATCTATCTTGCATTCATGCGCCTTCGCCTTCGGTTTTTCCAACACCTTTAACAGGAGCAAAGACCTTCTTAAATCGCTCTATCCCGCACGTTTTATGCGAAATCGACACATGCCAAGGTTAAGACTCCTTTTCGTGCCGCTCAATCCTGCATTCGTGCGCCTTCGTCTCTTCGTCGTAGTTTATTCCCACGTACAGAACTTCCCCGGTGTAATTGTTCAGAGCATCAAAGTAACGCTTCTCCATTATCTGCTTCATTGCTATGCTCGCACTCTTGTTGTTCTTCAATTCAATAATAAGCGCGGGATAATCCGCCCTCCTCGCCGATTCCAACACAGACGGCTTCGGCAGATACACAATATCCGCAACCCCC
>CAMKAB010000013.1 GCA_946410375.1 uncultured Spirochaetaceae bacterium | reverse complement strand
TTTTCATTGACTTATGATAATTATTACAATAATAATGATAAGTAAGTGTAAATTTCTGATGAGATCCATTTTGCACAATGATAAGGAATTTTTATAATAATGAAAAAGAACGCAGACAAAATAATATACGGAAACATTTATACTGTAGATAAAAAACAGCCGCATGCCGAGGCTTTGGCTATTTCAGACGGCAAGATCGTATACGTGGGAGATGAAGCGGGCTCAAATGAGTATAAAGGCGAGACTACGGAAGTATTTCGTTATAACAGCGGGATTATTCTTCCGGGACTTGGAGAAAGCCATGGTCACATCGCTCCCGGAGGCACCGAGGCGCTTTTCACGGTTCATTTGAGCCCTATGAGCACTTTGCAGGAACACCTTGCTGCGGTAAAGGATTTTGCGGAAAAACATCCCGAACTTGATGTTATTCAGGGGGCGGGGTTTATTCCTACGCCGGATATGGGAGCGAATGGACCTACAGCTGATTTGCTGGACGGATTAACGGATAAACCTGTTGTTCTTGCGGATATAGGTCATCATTCTTACTGGGTGAACCATGCCGCTATGAAACGTCTCGGGATTGATAAGAACATATCTGATGTGAGCGACGGAATTATAAATCGTGACGCTGAAGGAAATCCTTCAGGATATTTCAGAGAAGGCGCCATGGATCTTTTGAAACCGCTGACCGTTTTTTCGGTGGATCAGTATAAGGAAGGATTCCTGTATTATCAGTCAGAGTATATTAGGAACGGAGAGACTTTGATTTTGGACCCGATTATCAACTGGGACAGCTCGGACAACGCCGCACTTGCTTGTCATGAACTTGATACGGAAGGAAAACTTAAAATGCATGTTTACGCAGCCTATCAGGTGTTTCAGGCGGAGGGACACGACACAATGGCTGAAATTGAACATGCGGCTGAGCTTAGAAAAAAAACGAAAGGTCGTATGTTTGACCTCAGCAATATAAAAATTCAGTTGGACGGAACGATGCCCGGAACTCCTTCCACGGCTTATATGAAGGAACCGTATTCAGATGAGTGGTCTGAGGCGCACAAACATTGCGGACAGCTTCGTTTTGATATGGAAACCCTCACGGCTGTGTTTAAAAAATCGCATGAGCTCGGCTTTACGGTCCATGTCCATGCAATAGGAGACGGGGCTTTGGCTATGGCGTTGGATGCTATCGAAAAGGTTCAGTCTGAGACAGGCTCTCACGATTACAGGGATGCCGTGACTCACTTGCAGGTAGTGGACAAGGCGGATATTCCCCGTATGGCTTCTCTTGGGGTCGTGGCGTCGACGGATCCTCATTGGTTTGATATTGATCCGTATTATTTTGATATAATGACGGGAGTTCTCGGAAAAGAACGAGCGGAGAATATGTTGCCGATGAAGTCTTTCTTTGATGCGGGCGTAGTGGTAACTGCGGCAAGCGATTACCCTGTTATAAATCCTGCATATCCGCTAATCGGGATGCAGAAAGGCGTGATTCGCCAGCTCCCGGGGCGTCCTGACACATTACACGGCGCAGATGAACGGGTTTCAATAGAACAGATGATTGACTCTGCCACTATAAATATAGCCTATCAGTTGAAGTGCGAAGACAGGCTTGGAAGCATAACCGCAGGAAAAGAAGCTGATCTTGTGGTTCTCGGCGATGATATCACTCTTTGCGATCCTGAGCGAATTCAGGACGCGCCTGTTCTTCGAACCATGGTCGGGGGAGAGTGGGTTTATGTCCGGTAAGCAGACGGGATACTTGAAAACAGGACGGCGAAATGAAAAAATTATTGACTGTTGATGATGTTATGGTTGCGGTTGTCTCTGCAATGGGGTACGGATACGGTGATGCTATTGCACGACTCTCCGGTTGGTCTCCGGTTATGTGTCTTTTGGCGTGTTTAGCGCTTGGAATAACGATTGAAATCATCGTAAGAAAGATGGTTTTCAGTAAATCCGTACAGAAAAGCAGGGCGAAGCGCGTGCTGGTGTTTGCAGCGATTATTCTCTTCTTTTTAACAGCGCAGTATGTTGCCATTCAGTGGATGGGCGTGTCTATGGTGGAGTACCTGGAAGAAGAACTCCTGTACGTTATCGGACTCCCTATCATCGGTTTTGTTGTAAATCTTTTAATCGGTATTTATCGTGCGAGAAAAATCCGCAAACTTTACGGAGACGGAAGTAACGGTTACGTGTTTAATTTGAAAAAAGAGGACATTGATGAGACAAACCGGCAAAATCAGCGGATTTTAGGAGAGTACGATGCTGATCTTTCGGTAAAAACGCGAACCGGGATCTTTGTCGGAGAAAAATATAAAAAGACGGTTTACTATTTGGGGATTCCCTATGCAAAACCTCCTGTGGGAGACTTAAGGTGGAAAGCGCCCGAAGCGCTGCCTGCTTCCGAAGAGGTGTTTGAAGCGAAAAGTTTCGGTTCTTCCGCCGTGCAGGTTGAACATAAGGGAACAATACTGAAGAACCACAGGCAGAGCGAGGACTGTCTTTACCTGAATATCTGCGTAAGCAATGAAAAATCGGGAAAAAAGAAATCGGAAAGTAAAAAACCGGTCATCGTCCTGTTCCATCACGGAGACTTCTCTTACGGAGGTTCTGCGGATCCTTTGTTGTACGGAACAAATTACGTGAACAAGCACCCGGATATCGTATTCGTAAGTTTCAATTATCGTCTCGGTATTTTCGGTTTTATTGATTTTTCGGAAATTGAAGGCGGAGAAGCATATCCCGACGCTTTGAATTTAGGACTTCTGGATCAGATCGCCGCTCTGCGATGGATTAGGGAAAATATAGCCTCTTTCGGGGGAGATCCTGAGAGAATCACAGCGCTCGGTTTTGAAGCAGGCGCATCTTCAATCTGTCTGCTTGCGGCGAGTAAGTCGGCTAAAGGGCTTTTTAAACGTGCTTTCGTGTTTAACGGGAGCCCTGAATCGGCATACATAACGCCGGATAACTCCAAAGCCTTGGCAAGGGATTTGCTTAAAGAAACGCACACTTCAACAATGAAAGAGCTCTCGGAACTGAAAACGGAAACGCTGAAGGAAGCGGCTCAGAGGCTTTGGATGAACATGTGCGCTCCTACGTGCGACGGGGTTTTGATTCCGAAGGATATATACGGCACTTATACGTCGGGAGCCGCTTCCGGCATTGAGTTCACCGTTGGAATCACAAGCAACGAAGTTCAGGTTTTGCGGGCTTCCGTGGGTGCTCAAAATTATGAGCAGGCTGTTCTCGCTGCTGTGGCGAGTTTGCCGAACTACGTTGATTCGTCCGTTTCGGATGCGGTGCAGAAGTACATAGATGAAAATTCGGCGTCATCCTCCGAACTTGAAGTAAAATCGAAACTCGTTGAAAAATGGCTTGAACTCGGGGTTTACCGTACTGCTGTGAAGCTTGTTCAGGGCGGCAATAAGATGCACCTCATGTACTGGGATGAAAAACCCCTGATTGAAAATCTCGGATCGGGTTCGATTGATGTTGCAGCGGCTCTTCTCGGTAATAATGAAGCACTGAGACTGTACGGCAGTATGGAGAGTAAGGATTTGTCCGTGATTCTTCAGGAAATGTTGCGGAAATTCATATGCGGTGATGATTTAGAGTTTTATTTAAACGAAATAAACGGGGTGAATGCAATATCATGGGACTTTTTCCCGAAGGCGCTGATTGTCTTGGACGGGAAGATTTCGTGCGGGACGATAGAGGACAGGCTGTCGGAAGTGAAAGTTTTGTACGATTACATGACGCGATAAGGAAAAAGATTTAGTATGATTATACGGCACGGCAGCGGAAGTTTTAAACGAAGAAGTTTTGGCACGTACAGGTTGCTCTGCGGCTGATGATTATACGGCACGGCAGCGGAAGTTTTAAACGAAGAAGTTTTGGCACGTACAGGTTGCTCTGCGGCTGATGATTATACGGCGCGGCAGCGGAAGTTTTAAAACGGGGAGGGTTTTCAGTATAAAGCCGTGCGGGTTTTATGAAAAAATGCATTTAAATAAAGTGATTGTTCGTTTTCATAATGACTGTTGCCTGTTTGCGGTGACATAACGGAAGGAAAATGGTTTCTCGTAAGATTATCAGATTATTCAAGAGAAGAAGAGGAAATCTCGACCGCCGTGTAAAGCGGGATTACATCCGAAACGGAATTGCAACGATTCCCTGCCGTATTACCGATTACAGCGACATAATAAGCGCATATAGCGTGAAGGGATATGAAACTTTGAACCCCGATTTTGCGGATTATTGTAAAACTACCGCTGAATTGACTCCTCCCGAATGTCCGCTTGTTTTGGAAATAATCGGGGATTGTTTGTCCGATGAGGAAAAAAACACCGTTGAAGATATTATAACGGATGACTTCGCTTATGACCTCGGTGTTGTGGAGAAGGAGGAAAAGAAGCATATTCGTGTTTTTTACGGTATGCTTTTCGGCATGATGGTTTCAGGTGCGGCGCTTTGGTTGATGAATGGTATGGCGGAGATTCCCCGGGAATTGTTTTTCATATTGTTTTGGTTCATGGGCGAAACCCTGTGCGACTATATTTTCCTTACCGGACATGACCTCCGCAGGGAGAGAAGGCTTGCCGGTCAGCTTGCAAGCGCTAAAATCGTTTTTTCCGAGACTTTTTCAGAGCCGGAGTATACGGATGATGATGTTGAAAAGCTGTTCACCGAGATAGAAAAAGATGTGAAAAAGACGATTCGGGAAGAGAAAAAAGGAGTTTGAATTCAAAACATTACAAGACATGTGTCTGTAAACATCGGTTTTATTGTTGTGTAGTATCAAGGCGGGTTTGTTAGCGGTAAGTTCGGTAAGTAAGGTTATTCATCAAAAATAATGAAGATAAATAAGTGAAGATAAATAATAGGTTTTATGAAAAAAACTGCCTGATGATGAAGAAAGGAAAAAAGGTAAGAATGAATTATTCCTTCGCAAATATTTCGGAATATTCTTCCGTGCGAAAGGAAAAGAAAATAGGAAGAGTTGAATAGGGAGGAACCCTATTCTTTTGTAAAGTGTTGTGTTATTTTTCCGACAGCGTTTCTGGAAATAACGCAAAAGCATGTAACAACGAAAGGAGGAAAACATGAAGGCGGATAGGATTATCAAAAATGCTAAAGTCTTTACTTCTGACAAAAACAATCCGTGTGCGACGGCGCTTGCGGTAAAGGACGGCAAGTTCATTTATGTGGGCGATGAAGCGGGACTTTCCGCTTATGAAGGTGAGGTTTGCGATCTTGGAGGCGGATTTGTAATGCCGGGAATCCTGGATTCTCATGTTCATGTAACTATGCCTGTGGGTTTTGACTATGCTGATATCGGAAAACGTATTGAGTGCAACGGTAAACAGGATTGTCTGAATATTATTTCGGATTACATACGGGAGAATCCGGGAGAGAAACGCTATAAGTTCCTTATGGAGAAAAAATTCCTGAATGGAGAAGATATTGAAAAAGAGGATCTCGACGCGATCTGTCCGGATGCCGAACTTCAGATTCAGGAAGGAGAGGGCCATAGCATTTGGGTGAATTCCAAAATCCTTGAAAGGCACGGCATTACCGACAATACACCTGATCCTGTGCCGGGACTCGCTTTTTACGTAAGAAAGAACGGTCATATAACAGGGAATATGTTTGAAGGTTCAACGGAAGTACCTATTATTTTGGACGAAATGATGAAATTGACTGATGATCAGATTGACGCATCAATTAAGCGTTGGATTGATTTTTCGGTGAATGCGGGAGTGTGTTGCGTGTTTGACGCCGGTATTCCGGGCGATCCCGAGTTCCATGAGAAGGTTTATAAACGTCTGTGCGAACTGGATAAGGAGGGTAAACTTCCCGTGTATATTGACGGCAGCTATGTTGTCACGTCGTACCGGGAGGCGGAGAAGGGACTTGAAGAATTGAAACGTTTCCGAAAGGAGTACAACACGGAACATCTGAAAGTTCATACAATGAAGATTTTTATGGACGGCACCAAGAAAATTCATACCGCCGCCATGGTTACCCCGTATGAGGATACTCATACTCTGGGAAGCACCGCTTTTTCCGCGGAGGAGCTTGCGGAACTTTTGGAAAAGCTTAATGAGGAAAATTTGGATCTTCACCTTCATACCGTGGGCGAGCGCGCTTCGCGAGTTGTATTGGACGGCGTGGAACTGGTGAAGAAAAAGCTTAAAGACGATTTCCATGTTAAGGTTACCTGCGCTCATTTGGAAATTCAGGACGATTCGGACTTGAAGAGATTCTCGGAACTCGGTGTGATTGCAAACTTCACTCCTTATTGGCATTGTGAGAACCCTGCGCTGAGTTATGGTCTTCTCGGCAAGGAACGCGCGGAGAAGCAGTACCGTTGCAAGACTCTCTGGGATTCCGGAGCTTTGGTAACATGGTCAAGCGATAATATCGCTTTCATCGATTTCGTAACATGGAGTCCGTATCTCGGTATGGAAATCGGAATGACTCGTAAAGCTTCTGAAAAAACAAGAGTGCCGAATTATGAAAAATCCGGAATAGTCTGTCCTCCTGAAAGCGAGAGAATGAGCATTGAGAAAATGATTTTGGGCTACACGATAAACGGTGCGAAGCAGCTCGGCATTGACGATAAAAAAGGCTCTATCTCTGTCGGCAAGGATGCGGATTTCCTCGTGTTCGATAAAGATCTTCTGTCGGCTGAGAAGGAAGGTTTCAGCTATAACAAGCCGAGAGAGGTTTATTTTTCAGGAAAGAAACTGGTTTGAAAAATTTCAGCTATGAAACTTGCGCCGGCCGGGCGGATTAATGATAATTTCGGATAGGGAGTTATGGAAAATGGAATGGGAAGTAAGGTTGATTGAATGGATGCAGGCTCATTTTGCCGGGCTCGGAAGCATAGTGAAATTTTTGGCATTTTTAGGTTCGGAGACTGGACTTCTTTTGCTTGTCTTGATTGTGATGTTCTGTTGGAAGAAGAAAACGGGGCAGAGACTTGCACTGGTTGTTTCGTCTTTGAATGTATGGCTTCCTATGATTAAGTCGGTGGCGCTTCGACCCAGACCATATATGGAGCACCCTGACAGAATAAAGGCGCAGGTTTTGGTGGAGAAGGGGGCGTCCGCTCTTGATGTGGCGGCTCAGGGGTATTCTTTTCCGAGTATGCACAGCGCGTCTGTTCCCGCGTTATACTTCATATTGGCGAGGGAAGTAAAAAAGACGTGGATATGGATTTTGGCTGCTTCGCTTACCGTCCTGGTAGGCGTCTCGAGATCCGTGGCGGGCATGCATTATCCTACGGATGTGATGGCGGGATGGATACTCGGTTTTGCTGTGATAGGGATTTTCGCCTTGCTGGATCGCTATGTCCGTAAAGAGTCGCTCTTTCATGCGATATTGCTGATATCTGCGCTTCCTGGGCTGTTCTTTGTTCGCACAAATGACTATTTTACTTCTTTGGGCTGTCTGATCGGAGCAATAGGCGCAATCGGTTTTGAGCGAAAATATGTGAACTTTCAGGAAACGCGGAAGCTTATTGCGAAGATTTTGCGCGTGTCGGGCGCTCTTTTGTTGTTCTTTGTTTCAAATAAGGTGCTGAAACTTCCTTTTGATAAAGCTTTTCTAGCCGAGGCGAGTTTAGCTTCTCTTTTGGTCAGAACTGCGCGATATGCGATTATAATGTTCCTGATAACGGGCGTGTATCCCATGGTTTTTCCTTTGTACGAAAAAATAGGGAAGAAATAGGTAAGAAATAGGCTTTTGATTCGATTTCTTTTTTGTTGTGAATCGCTCTCCGGGTTATTTCGGTTTTTTCGGAGTCCGCCGATTTCCCGGAAGATTTGCAATACGGGTGTGTATATGGGTTCGGCAGTCGGCATAATACATAACTCTTGCAGGTGTAAGAAAATGTCGGGTTTGACAGGCTGAAGGAAACATAAGGGTTGCACCGTAAGAGAATAAATGTTCTACGGATGAGCTCGTAATCTGCGTGTTCCTGTAATCAGTAAGGACTCGGAGAAAAAATTAGCGCCGTAGGCGGAAAATATGAATCACGGTATGAAAAGCATGGTAAAAAGCGGAGTGTCCGTACATCCGATAGAAAAGAAAGAGAGGATAACAGGACAAGGAGGAACAGAATATGGGCAATAAGAAGATGTTTCAGGTGTCCACTTTACAGACTCTTATGCTCGGTTATTCACGGGCTGTCATATCTGTGGAAGAATTGCTTACGCACGGGGATACCGGTCTCGGGACGTTTGCAAATGTTGACGGTGAAATGATTTTGCTGGATGGCATTTGCTACAGAGCAATGCAAAACGGAGATATCAAAGAGGCGGAATCGGAGCGGGGAGTTCCGTTTTCCGTTGTTTCTTCAATGACGGAAGATATTTCCGCGTCGGAAAACGTTTCGGCGGATTTCGGTTTAATCGATAGCATGGATCGCCTTAAAACGGTTCTTAATAATAAAATCATTGATCTCTCAGGACGAAACAGCATGTGCATGGCGCGCATCGAGGGAGAATTCGAGAGGGTTTTTGCGAGATCCGTATCAGCTTGTGAGAATGATCATACGGATTTAAACATGATACTCAAAAAAAATCAGAGAGTTTTTGCATTTGAAAAAATAAAGGGAATTTTGGTTTGTGTCTGTTTTCCCGATTATATGGACGGAATTAACGCAGCGGGTTGGCATGTGCATTTTATTTCCGAAGACAGAAAATACGGCGGACATGTGCTTGATGTTGTTATGAAGTCGGGAAAAGGAATAATTTCAAAAATTGATTCGCTTGAGATTACACTTCCCGATGATCCGGTTTTTGATGCTTATTCGCTAAAGCAGGTGTCGGAAGAGGAAGTGAAAGCTGCCGAACAGGGAAGCGGGGTTTAATAAATGATTGTAAAAAGAAGACATATCGTAATGCTGGTTGCGGCATTAATGTTTGCAGTGTCGCTGTCGGGTTGCGGAACGGTTTCCGAACGTTCGGGAGAGATTTCAGACGTAAGCGCGGATTTTTCAGAAGTTTTTAACGGAGCGCGGGTAAGCTATCTCGGACCGGAAGGGACTTACACCGAAGAGGCTGCTGAATTTTTCTTTGAGAATGCAGGAGCCTTTATTCCCGAGAGTACGGTTGACGAGGCGATAGAGGATGTTGTGAAGGGTGTCTCCGATTATGCTGTGATACCGCAGGAGAATACGCTGGGCGGCGCCGTAACGGGTTATGTTGATGCGTTCATCAGACAGAAGAACATGTATGTTGTCGGAGAGGTCGTGCTGCCTATCAGGCAGACTCTTATGGGAATTCCCGGAACTTCTCAGGAAGACATACGTACTGTTTGTTCTCATGCTCAGGGGATCATTCAGAGCGCGGAATGGAGGAAAGAACATCTCCCGAATGCTCAGGTAAAGGAAATGAAGAGCACGGCTGCGGCGGCGAAGTACGTGTCTGAATCAGGCGATAATTCCGTTGTCGCTGTTGCGGCTCCGGGTGCGGCGAAATTGTACGGGCTATCGGTGCTTGCGGAAAATGTGCAGATAACCGATGCGAACAAAACACGGTTTTATGTGTTATCCGCATCAAAACTTACGGGCAATGCCGGAAAACGCGCTGTTTTTGCACTTAGCTGCGAAGCGAACAGGCTGGATGATATTATCATCGAGCTTCACAATGCGGGATTCGAACTTGTAACTCTTCACGACAGGCCTGAAGGCAGTAAGCTTGGAAAGTATCATTACATTATTGAAGTCCAAAGCGGGAAAGGAATTACGAAGGACATGAAGAAAAATCTTAACGGTATTTCTGAGTTGGACTTCCGCGGCGAATTTGAAGCGAGGGAAAAGCCCTAAAAGCATTCCATTATTGAAGTCCAAAGCGGGAAAGGAATTACGAAGGACATGAAGAAAATACTTAACGGTATTTCGGAGTTGGATTTCCGCAGCGAATTTGAAGCGAGGGAAAAGCCCTAAAAGCATTCTTAGAAACGTTATATTGAAAATATTTCCCGATAATGAAACTTTGCCGCAATGCGGAAAGCGGCGAGGTTCACTGATAATTCTTTATAGTATACTCGTAGGTTTCGGTTTTTTTTTCGTAGCGCGGAAGGCGGCGAGGTTTGCTGATAATCCTTTATAGCATACTCGTAGGTTTCGGATTTTCTGCCGCAATGTGAAAAGCGGCAAGGTTAGTTGAAAAAAACTTTATAACATATTCGTAGGTTCCTGTTTTCTGCCGCAATGCGGAAAACGGCGAGGTTAGCTGGAAAAACTTTACATCATATTTCTCGGTACCGGAAACTTTGCCGAAATGCGGTGCAAAAGAGAGTTCAAGAACCTATAATTTATTCGCAACAGATTCCGTTTTCTCCGGAACACCTGCGGAAAGTGTAGAAGATACTTCGAGTCAATATGATTTCAGAATATCATCAGACGAAATCTGCGCAAACTTCTTAAATCAAACGTAAAACAGGAATCAAAAAATTATTTTATTTTTAAAGCGAAAAAACATCAGCCCTCGAATTCGTCGAAAATGCCTGCTTTCAGGTTTTTTGTTAATTCTGTGAAGAAGTGTGAGGAGATGTAAAGAAAAAGAAAAAGGTTTGATATAAATTCCGTATGTTTGGAAAAAAATACGTAATTGTATGTGTTATATTGTTTTGTACAGGATTATTTTCTTCTCTTTTGTGGGCGGAAACGAATACGGAAGAAACTCTCGGAGCTGTTTTATCCGTTCAGGAAAGCCCAAAGAGCGAGAATTCCGGTATCGGTGTTCTGACGCTGAAGAATGCGATTGACTGCGCAATGGAGAAAAGTTTTAGCATAAAAACGGCAAAGAATAATCTTGAGAAAGAGTTAAATAATTCCCATGTGAAGACTTATCTACCTACTTTGAGTCTATCAGGAGCCGTAAGCGAGAGCGCGGATCTCCTGGGTGATCCGGGAAATGATCTTAAATATCCCACCATCAGGTTGTCCACCGGTATTACGTGGCGCTTCGGTACTAATGATTTCCTAAAGAAAACCTCATCATCTGTTAATATAAAATCAGCTGAATTGAACTTGGAACGTGAAGTGAATCAGGTGTATGAGGACGTGAGCACCTCCTATTACCACCTCATTTTACTGAAAGAACAGGTGAAGCAATCTGATGATGCGTTAAAAACGGCGAAGGCGAACTACGATAAGACAAATGCGATGTATATGGGGTCAAAGGCTACCCGATTATCTCTTTTACAAGCGGAAATAACCTACAATGACAACGTGATAAATTATGATAATGCGTTAACGATTTTTAATAATGCGCTTGTTGATTTCAGAATTTTAACCGGAATTGAAGACGATTTTGACCTCCCCTCCGCTCCTGATGTAACAGGTCTTTCTTTTGATAGACTGGAGAGCTTGGCGGAAGAGAATTACGAAAAAACCATCTCTATCCGAAAGGCGGAAGCTGATTTGCAGCTTTCGAAAATAAATAAAACCAATGCGATAGTGGAGAACAGAGTGCCTTCCATAACGCTTAACACCGGATTGAACTATGAATTTCTTAAAGTACGAAACTATGATTTTGATCCGTCTTTGGATTTAACAGGTTCGGTAACGGTTTCCATTCCGTTGGATTCGTACCTTCCGTGGACACAGTCTAATGCGAATGTGAAAAAT
>CAMKAB010000012.1 GCA_946410375.1 uncultured Spirochaetaceae bacterium | reverse complement strand
TGCGAATCAACATCGGTGCTGTACCCAAGTGGCCTAAGGGGGTGGTCTGCAAAACCATTGTTCATCGGTTCAAATCCGATCGGCACCTTACAAAAAACAGTCCGCAGCGGACTGTTTTTTTATGTCTTGTTTACGGTTTATTCGGAAATCCGTTGCACGGAGGCAGCAAACGAACGAACCGAATCAGCCTCTTGCGCTTTTTATGACGGAATTAAGAAAAACAATCCCGTTTTTGATATGCTTCCTCAGATCCTATCCTGTTTTCCGGCTCTCCCGGGAAAAAAAACTATTCCTTCCCTTCCCGAGTGGTTATCAGAATGCTTTTAAATCCTATAGAAAGTTTTCTTTTATCAGTATTTTTTCCCAACTCCAAAGGCGACACAGCTTCAGGCATGGAAAAACTTAAAGAAAGCAATCCGTCTTCCCCGATGAATTCTTTCGGAATGAGAACAGAATGAATTCCGCCCCTGTTAAACTCATACACATCCCTTCCGTTAGCACGGAGCGTGATATTTTGCGGTTCATTGTATACCGAACAATAAAACTTTAAAACCAAATCGTCTACAGGATTTTCAATGATCATCCTCATTAGCGCATTAGTGCCATCGGTCCATGTTCCCCAAGATTCCGCACGGCTAAAGCCTTCTATCAGATATTTTCTTGTTGTAATGTCATTTACGGAAAAAAGATGTTCCTTTCCCAGCGGATACGCTTCGTTCCGTCTTTCCCCGAGAGTTTCCGACAAGTCAAAGTCGTAAACCAGGATCACATATCCGCAAACTTCATATCTTTTACCGGGTTTTCCCAAAAAATCAACAGCATTCTTTTCGTTTACTCCATACGAGGCGCTGTCCAAGGTGTCATTCCCCGTGTTTTCAGCTACTTTCACCTCGCCCGGCTTGCTGTCGTTGTTTCCTTTAACATTGATTAAAATAAAATTGGCAGGTTCTTCATACCAGGAATTCTTATTAAACCAATTAAACATTTTAAATTTATAGTCTTCTTCTCTTATGTGCCTTACCTTTATTTTCTCACCTGAAAGAACAGTTAAATTCGAAGAATTCCAAAACGACGCGTAGCCGTGAGTCAGATTATGCTGCTCAAGAAAACTGATAAGTTCGTAATTCTTTTTATTAGACTCCGGATAAGGATTTAAAACCACTTCGCGGATTTTTCCAACTAAGCTTAAACACGCCATAATCATAAGCAATATCACAGCGGCTTTTTTTCTGTAGAACGACCCGCAGAGAAATCCCAGGTTTCTTACCAGCAGAAGGGGACCCGCAACGGAAGCAATCGCCATATATTTAGGCCTGGACATATTTGTAAGAACAAATGCCAGAAAAGCCATAAGAAAGGACAGTGCGAGAAGCGCAGACAACGAATCGCACGATGCGCCTTTAATCAACTTAACCAAAACCTCCGCCACCAGGACAACTTCAATCAATAAAAGGAAAAAAGAAACGCCTTTTAAAACGCCGAAAACGTCGGAAAACCTGCTCGATGGAAAATCAGCCATTGAAAAACCCATTACGGTGGTGAAGAACTGCACAATCTTTTTTCCCCATTCGCCTACGGGGACAAAAGACCTGCCCGCCAAATAGGAATTGGGGTTGGCCTTTCCTATTGCGAAATAAAGCCTTTGGCAGATAAGAGCGGCAATTACGCAAACAATCGGGACCATCACGGTTAGAATATTTCTTTTTACGTTCTTTTCCTCTCTAAGCAGTTTTAAAACTCCGAGGACAAGAACGGGAATAACACCTTGAATAAACATCAGCAAATCGCCGAAAGTACCTAAAAAAACAAGAATTCCGATGTATGCAAGATAATTCATATGTTCTTTTTCGGATTCGACGTACAAATAATACAATGCGAACATGCCCAAATAAAAAAGAACGGCTCCGGTATGCACGCGAAAAGGGCCTATCAACGCGCGGCACGGAAAACCCAAAAGCGCTGCGGCTAAAATCCTGCTTGCAATACGCTGTTTTTTATCGCTTACCCCCATGCCGGCAATAAAATAGGACGCAATGATTACGGACGACACCATAAGTCCGCATGCCACATAAACCGCCCTATAGCTTACACCGAAGAACAACACCGCAATTTCATAAAAAAGCAA
Source organism: uncultured Spirochaetaceae bacterium (assembly GCA_946410375.1). GTDB lineage: Bacteria > Spirochaetota > Spirochaetia > Sphaerochaetales > Sphaerochaetaceae > CAMKAB01. The sequence goes on along the minus strand of CAMKAB010000012.1, from coordinate 9,722 downwards.
ATCGGTGCTTAAAAACGTTATTCCGGTAAGATTCCAATCCTTAAAGAACAAATTGCCGCTCAAAATATCCTTAGCCTGCAATACATGGTTCGCTTTGTCGGCATCGAGCCCCGCGCTTCTGCATAATGCGATTACACATGCTGTATAAATCAAAAAAACAAACGCATATATAATAATATTCCTTTTTTGAACAAGATTATTTCTTCTTTGAATATTTCTCACACACCCCTCCGTAAAGGTTCATTTCGTATTTTTCACACAATAGTTCTGAAATATGCTATGGTACGCTTCAAACCTTCTTCCAGGGAAACCTCGGGTTCCCAGCCTAGTTTTTCCCTTGCTAAATCTATAATCGGTCTGCGCTGTTTGGGATCGTCTTCCGGGAGCGGCATATATTTAATCTTTGACTTGGATCCGGTAAGTTCTATCACTTTTTCAGCCAGGCTTAACATGGTGAATTCTCCGGGATTTCCGATATTCACCGGTCCTGTGAAATTCTCCGAGTTCATCATCTTAATCATTCCGTTTATCAAATCATCCACAAAACAAAAACTTCTCGTCTGTTTTCCATCGCCATATATTGTTATGTCCTCGTTTTTAAGCGCCTGAATAATAAAATTTGAAACAACCCGTCCGTCGTTAGGCTTCATTCTCGGACCGTAAGTATTAAAAATGCGGACAATACGGATATCAACCTTCTCCCTGCGATAATAATCAAAGAACAGGGTTTCCGCCATTCTTTTCCCTTCGTCATAACAGGAGCGTATCCCAATGGGATTCACATTCCCTCTGTAGGTCTCCGGCTGCGGGTGCACATCAGGATCTCCGTACACCTCCGATGTTGAAGCCTGCAATATTCTGGCATTAACCCGTTTGGCAAGTCCAAGCATATTCATCGCTCCGTATACGCTGGTTTTCGCAGTTTTTATAGGATCACTCTGATAATAAGGAGGACTTGCGGGACAAGCGAGATTATATACTTCATCCACTTCTAAAAACAAAGGCTCCGTGATATCGTGGCGTATGAATTCAAAATACGGATTATTTAATAAATGCCTTATGTTTTCTTTGCTTCCCGTGAACAAATTATCCACGCAAATCACATCATTGCCTTCACTTAAGAGCCTTTCGCACAAGTGAGACCCCAAAAAACCCGCTCCTCCGGTTACAAGAATGCGTTTCATACTCGTTTTTCCTCTTCCATCCTGCTAATATAATAATATAATACTTTAATGCAATACTTAAATCCATTTTCCTCCGGGCAAAAGGGGCAAGATTTTTTCCGAAATATCAAACACCCGCCTAAGTGCTCACCTTCTGTAGATCACATATCGTCTAATCAGATAATTCCATACGAAAACCATCCCGGTAGCGATTATTTTTCCGAGGACTCTAAGACCCGGAGTGTTCATTCCCATAAAGCTCACAAATACGCGCATAAGGCCTAGGTTCAAAAGTAACCCCGCCCCGCTTGCGAGAAAAACCAGCATGGCTTCGCTAAGAAGCCTTTTCTCATACGCACGGCTCTCCTTAAACGTCCAAATCTTCCCTAATATGAGGTTTGTCAATGTAGAAAAAACAAATGCCAGGCTTGTAGCGTAAATATAATTCAGTCCGATCAAGTTGGCGAACAAGGCGAATAAAGCCCACTCGACAACGGCTGAAACGCCTCCCACCCCGAAATATGAAAAAAAACGCCGTATTTCCGCACGTCGCATTTCCTTTTGCGCAAATTTCCCGTTCATTTACGATATTTCCAAATTGCGTACAGCGCCCTAAGTCCGTCTTTAAAACCTATTTTCTTCCCCTCTTCGTTTGTCCTGGGAAAATAAGAAATAGGCGTTTCCTTTATTTTAATGCCCATCCGTGCTATTTTAGCGGTAATTTCAGGTTCAAAACCGAACCTGTCCTCTTCAATATCAACGGATTGGATAATCTCTCTTTTAAAACACTTATAACAGGTTTCCATATCGGTGATTTTCTGCTTCGTAAAAAGATTTGAAAACTTCGTAAGCACCCTGTTCGCAAGTCTGTTAGCCAAATACCCTTTTCTCTTTTGATTCAAAAATCTTGAGCCGTACACAACATCAGCCTCGCCTTTGAAAATCAGATAGGCAAGGCTCGGGTATTCCGCCGGATCATACTCCAAATCGGCATCCTGCACTATCACGGCATCGCCCGATACCTCTTTGAAGGCCGTTCTTAAAGCCGCTCCTTTTCCCGAATTTTTCTCGTGATATATTATTTTACTAACAAGGGGTTTGATTTCTTCCTCCAATATTTTCCTGGTATTATCGGTTGAACAGTCTTCCACAATAATGATTTCTTTGTTTTTAATCGGCGACTCCAGGACTTTTTTTACGAGCGAAACAATATTCCGCTCTTCGTTGTAGCACGGGATAACGATAGATAAAACCTTGTCATCATATGATTGCATTTTCTTTCTTCTCCGAATCCATCATACAACTAAATAAAAAAAAAGACACCCTCATAATATTTTACATAAACCGACATAGAGAATTCATTGTATGCACCTCTATCACATCGAAAGATCAAAGAACGATGCAGGATCTAATGAAATTCCGTCCTGTTCAATGCGGAAAAAGAGAGTCGGACGCTCAAAATTCGTGTTACCGGCGCTAATCGTGCCCAAACTTTCGCCCTTTATAATACGGTCGCCCACCTTCACCTTCGTCCACGTGAGATAGTTGTAGTACGAAGTATATCCGTTCCGGTGGGACACCTTCACAAAATACGTACCGTTAGGATTAAAACCTTTGTCCACAACGGAACCGGAAGAAGAAGCATAAACATCGCTCGTCCCGATAGTCTGGAGAAGGACCCCGTCCGATTCTTTAACCTCACCGGAAAGCGGATCCTGAACATTCACCGAAAAACCCGCAAAAAGCCCGGCGTTTTTCAAAGGATTGGAAAAAAGGCTGTCGTCCGCGCCCCGAACCGAAGAAAAATCGTTATCCGTGGCATCCGCATACGGGATAAAAAGAGCCTCTCCCTCTTTCAACTCATCGGACTCGAGTCCGTTCAAAGTCTTGAATGTGTTCCAACTGATGGATAAGGAGAATTTCTGAACTATTGAGAAAACGCTGTCTCCCGCCTGAACATGGTACACCTGTCCGTCAAGATTCGGAATATTCAGAACGGTTCCCGCTTCGGGATAAACGGTTTTCAAAGAATTCACCTGAATAATCGTGCCGGTTTTAAGCCCGTGCTCATCGGCAATGGAGCGAACGCTATCCCCTTCTTTTACCACATACTGAGAGTACTGTATTTTTCCCAAAGGAATACGGGAGTCTTCCTGAGCGTCCGCTCCGACTGACGAGAGCTGACCGGATGCGTCCATCCCCGCATTTCCGCTTACCGGGGACGATGAGGCTACATTCTCACCCGCTGAAAGAGTTGCATTAGACCCGCTTCCGCTTCCCAATGACGAAGCTGCATTCCCACTCGCTGAAAAAATTGCATTCCCCGCACTTCCGCCTGACGAAACCGTACGCAACGAACTGCCAATCTCGGGAACCGCAATTTTCGCTCCTTCCGCAACCTGCGCCAAGCTAACATCCTGAACGGCACCCTGCATATTCTCTGAAATCGGAGCACCCGCCCCGTTCTCAACGCCGAAAGAACGATTACCGGAATAACCGGAAGAATTTCCCGCAGCGCTCGCATTTACCGGAGAAGCAACACCCGCCCCGTTACCCGTATTTGCCGAAACGGATTTTCCGTTGATGTTTCCGGAATAAAGCGTATTCGCGTTCCCTTCATAGGAGAGAGCCGCGCTTGCATTTTCCGTACCCGCCGAACTTAAATCCGCATTCGCACCATGCGGGTTGCCGGCTTCCTGCGCCGTCGGAGCCGCGGAACTCCCGCCCGTCAATGCGAAACCCGCCGCGCTCGCGCCGCTATCGGAAAAAACATTCGCACGCAACGGAGCAGCCGCGCCTGATGCACTGCCGGGCACGCCCGAATCAACATCACCAGGCTCTCCCGTATGCGCCGCACTCTCCGCAGTCTGCGCATCCGATGCCCCTGTCCCGGCAACATCTAAACCGCGATTTTGAGAAGATTGCGCAGAGAGTATTTCGCTCCGCCTTTTCCTTCTCGCAACGGAAGAAACGGAAAGAAAAACCACAAGAGAACACAGCAAAAAAGTTGAAATAATGATAATCACCAGAGGTTTAGCGGAGGACAGCTTCTTCGTAAGCCCTTTTAAATTTGAAGACGCATCTTTCAGATTATTCTTCAAACCGGAAGCCGCATTTTTGAGACTGTCTGCCTTTTTCTTTAAACTATCTTTTGCTCCCTCTTTAGAAAAATCCATACTGTACAGAACCTTTTTTTCAGTTTATATTTTGATTATGGCACGAGGCAGTGAAAAAGGCAACATTTCTATCTTTCTGGTATTGACGGAAATTGCCGTTTTCTTATTCTTACTCTTTATCACGGCAAAACTTATGATAGGCGGAATCGGAGTGAACAACAAATACAAAAATCCCGTTGTTTCAAGCATTGTAGAGGAAGGAACCGTTTTTGACACGAACAAAAAAGTCCTTTCCATGCAGGTTCCGGTGTACTCCGTTTTCCTTGATAAATCAAAGCTATCAAAGGTTCAAACCGAAACCGCCCTTTCGGTACTCCGGCCATACCTCAAGAAGTCCGCAAACGAATACAAAGTTTTTTCAGACAACATAATTCAAGACAATACAAATAATTACATATTGCTAAGCGAAGACTTTGACGCTTCCGGAATCATACCGCTCCGCGAGGAGCTCGCTCAAAACAATCTGTCAAACGGAGTGATTTTCGAGAAGAGCCGAAAAAGGGTATACCCGTTCGGAGCCTATGCTGCGGACATAATCCGAGAGGCGGAAAGCGTTTTAAGCGATTATATTAAACCCGTTCCCCTGTACAACACGGACATCACTTACGGAGCGGACATTTATCTTTCAGTGGATATAGACGTGCAATATCTCCTGGAAACAGCCCTCCGAAAGGCGATGAATTCGCTCTCTTCCGCATTCTCATCAGGCGCAATCGTTGAGGCGAACACCGGAAAAATAAGGGCTGCGGCAACGCTTGGAAGCGATTCTTCAACTCTCGAAAACAATTCTTCAACTCTCGGAAACGATTCTTCAGCAAAAGACGGCCTTAACGGAAAATCGGACATCAAATCCGCCATCACAAGCAGCGTCGCTTCTCGGGAAACGCACATCATTGACCGGATTTTTGACAAAAACACCAATGAAAGCCTGAGCATTTCTTTGAAAACAGCGGAACAAGCCGGTTTCAAAACGGACGATGAGGAAACAATGAAGCTGTACACCACACCCGAAACGGGGCTCTTGGCGTCGGTTCCGTCCTTGGAAAGTCCGACTTACTATATTCTCCTGGGTATTGATTTAACAAATTCACCCGTTAAGAACGGTAGCAGCGTCCTCTACACCGCAGCAGAGGAAATCCAGGCCGGTCTCTACGCACAGGGAAAGCTGTAAGACTTCAAAAAAGAAAAAATTCACTTCCATTCGCTTATTGCTATTGAAATTTTATGCGAAAACAGTTAACATCATTCAGGACGAGCCGAAGTGGCGGAATGGTAGACGCGATAGACTCAAAATCTGTTGTCAGCAATGGCGTAAGGGTTCAAGTCCCTTCTTCGGTAAAAGGTAGCTGTTTTAATTCTTTACAATATAAGGATTTAGAGTTAAGACAGCTTTTTTATTGACCAAAACATTGACCAAAATTCCTATTTGACGTTTTTTTCCCTTATTCGCTATTTTTAAACTATGAAAGAAAGACTATACAGATTCAGGAAAAGCAAGCAATTAGGCAAGTATCAAGTAATGTTTAAACATATCCCGGGGAAATGGATCAGCACCGGCAAAACGGAAATTGCAGAAGCAGTGTTATTTGCAGAAGATTTTCTTCACAAGGAACTTGGCGGGCACAAAGGAGGAAAAACGACCCTCAGAGAGTTTGCCGAGGACTTTTTTGCTAAGTCAGATCCTTACAATATCAGACAGCGAGATAAGCAATACGGAAGAATCTTTGAGGAAACGCATTACCTCAAAGCGAACGGATATCTGAGAAATTATATACTGCCACGCTTTGGAGCTTACAATCTTACCGGAATAACAAGCCTTGCAATCGAAAACTGGTTTTTGAACTTGTACAAAAAGAACGGCGATCCATTATCAAACGATACAAAGAACAGAATATTGCAAACTCTGACATACATTTTAGAAGAAGCTCGCAGACGCGGTTTTGTTGAAGATAATGAGTCAAGCAAAGTGCATAAAACCACTGTGCACAACGAAAGAAGAGAGGTTTTCACTCCGGACGAATTAAAAATAATGTTTCCTCATTCAGACTCCGAACTTTTGAAAATTTGGAAAACGAATTTTTGGGCGACCTATTTTTTAATCTTAAAAGACACAGGCTTCCGCCCCGGGGAGATTGCAGCACTTAAAATAAGCAATTATTACCCGTTTATGCACGGCTTATATTCTACAAATTCCGTAAACTACGCTTCACGACAACTGAAAGGAATAAAAACTTCACATATTGGTAAAACATACAAGGTGGGGCTTTTGACAGAACAAACAGAAAGGTTCTTAAATGCGCTTATAGAGAAAAGGAAGAAAGAGAGGGCGGAGTTTTTATTCCAAATTGATGGGCGTTTTATTGCACCCACGACCTCAAACAAGTATTTCAAGAACAATGCGCCGCTTACTGTAAACTTAAAAGGGCGAACGCAATATTGTTTAAGACACAGCTTTGAAACGGATATTGCGGGAAAAGTAGAAAACAAAGTGGTTGCCGAGCTTATGGCTTATACCAAATTCAATCCTACTTATGATCACAGAACGCCTGAAACAATTTTGAGAGAATTACAACCGGTTAGAGAACTCTTAGAAAGCAGATAAAAAGCGGTAGACTCTGTTTTTTGCAAAGGATTCTTTCCATTCAAGGAACGGGCGAAGCATTGGGTTTGAAATAGAAACTAAAATAAAGCCGGTCCTTATTTTACTTTTAGATGAAAAAGTAAAATAAGGACTCCACTTTCGGCATTATCGCTTATCTCTATTTTTGAATCACAATAAACCCCGTGTAATTCCAATACGCAGATAATCATTGACTCTTGTTTGCCATCCGGTGCCGGAGGTCTTAAGCGTCTCCAGGATGTCTGCGTCAATTCTGATATTTAAAACCACTTTTTTAGGTTTCCACATATTAGCATTAACTAAGTGGCTGGGTCTCATTTTTGAGAGATCTGTTTCGGTTAAGACCGAGCAATCCGTAAAATCTGTATTCTTAAAATTTTTAATTTCTTCCAAGCGTTCGTTTGACATTTTCATAATATGCTTTCTCCTCTAATGGCTCTGCTTTTCTTGCAGATATAATTCTTATTTTCCCCTTCCTATCAGTAAAAACCACATAAACGATTACAAAATTCCCAATACTTCCTAAACAAATATATCGATCTTCTTTTAAAGTAGAATGTTCTTTATCATATAATTCTATTAAGAATGGGTCATTAAATGCTTCCTTTACTTCTTCAAAAGATATTCCGTGCTTTTGTAAATTGATTTTATTTTTTTCTTCGTCCCATTCAATAACCATAATATTATTTCCTGTGATGTAATACTAAAACGTATTACACTAAATGTCAAAAATAATTAGAAAAGATTTAATGGACATGGCATGATTTTCTTGACAGCAAGTTAAGAGAATAAGAGATTATTCAGGAGGAGAAAATCATGTCGAGAAGAGTTTTCACGAGAGAATTCAAGATTGCAGCAGTGAAACTCATTGTTGAAGATGAGATGGATGTCAAGGAGGTTTCAAAACAACTTGGCGTTCATTACAACAGCCTTTACCGTTGGGTCCAGGAATATGAAGAATACGGGGAAAGTGCTTTTCCTGGTAGAGGCTGCAAAATCTACGACTACCAAGCCGAGATATACAGACTGCAACGCAAGAACAGAGATCTTGAGGAACAACTGGCACTATTAAAAAAATTCCAGGTCTTCTTGAAGAAAGAAAAGAAGTGAGATTTGAGTACTTGAAGCGTCATAGAAACAAATTCAAGTGCAAAATCGAGAAGGCCTGTTCAACTCTTGGAATCTCACGAGGTGGATACTACGAGTATCTGAAACGCAAACCCTCGAAACGGCAGATTGAGAATGAATTTCTGGGTGGTAAGATTAAGGAGTTGTTCCTTCAACATGACGGAAGATATGGCGCACTTATGATTTCTCTTGCCCTTCACGATGAAGGAATTAATGTTAATCATAAGCGCTGTGGCAGAATAATGAGAAATCTTGGCCTCTATGCAAAGGGTACAAGGAGAACATATAGAAGGTACCATAGAAAAACAGACAACAAGGAGCGACCAAATCTTCTAAACCAGGTTTTCGAGTCGGACGGAAGGAATAGAATCTGGGTTGGAGATATGACCTACATCTCCACAAAGGAAGGCTTTCTGTACCTTGCTGTTCTGATGGACATCTTCTCAAGAAAGGTCGTCGGATGGTCAATGGGCAAGAGGATGACCGAGAAACTTGTCATGGATGCATTAAACCAAGCGTATGGACGAGAACACCCACAGAAAGGATTCATTGTACATACGGATCAGGGATCTCAGTATACCGGATTCAACTTCAGAGCGCTGACTTCATCTCTTGGAGGACAATGCTCAAACAGCCGGAAAGGAAACCCATATGACAACGCCATAATGGAGTCTTTCTACAGAACTCTGAAGAGGGAACTAATTGATGGAAAAATATATCAGACAAGGGATGAGGCAGAGAAGGATGTGTTCAAGTATATTGAGTTGTACTACAACACTAAACGTAAACATTCAGGCTTGGGATATATGTCACCAAGAGAGTTTGAAATGAGCAACACATAATTCTCTTAACTTTTTGTCAAGAATATCTGGACAAGTCCAAAACCTAAATTATCAACTGGTATTAGTTTCGGGGGTTAGACCACTGTCAATCAGGAAGAAGCCTTTGATAACTTTGCGGAATTTGAACAGAAATAGGGGAAAAAGTATCCTGCCTGCGTTAAAAGCTGGAAAGAAAACTGGAACGAGCTTACTTCGTATTTTGCCTATCCTGTAGAACTTAGAAAGCTGATTTACACGACAAACACGATTGAAGGCTTCAACAGACAGCTTAGGAAGGTAACAAAAAACAGAACCGTTTTCTCGACCGATGAATCTCTGTTTAAGCTCCTGTTTCTTGCAATGCAGGACATAACAGCCAAATGGACAGGCAAACCCTACAATTGGGCGTTGATAATGAACCAGCTGTTGATTATGTATCCGGACAGGCTGTCAACAGCGGATATTGAATAAAACTCAATCGCAATCTCAACAAAAAAAGAAAGCCCCTGGGATTAATCTGCTCAAAATTCATTGACAGAGCAATTCTCAGGGATTTATTATTCAGACAGTTGGACAGAGTCTGTAGTTTACAGATTCCAACAGTACATTTTTATTGTTATTGTAGTGCTCAAACAAAATGTCCACAAAACTATTTACACTACCGCTTCTTCCGTGATGTCTAGTCTGTGACGATCAAAAACCATTGCAGCGTTTTCAAAGAATTCCTTCTTCCAGTTGAGGATCATATTCGGATGAACGTTATTTTCCTGTGCAACGTCGCTAACCGCTTTTCCATTCTGAATAACTGCCATTA
>CAMKAB010000011.1 GCA_946410375.1 uncultured Spirochaetaceae bacterium | reverse complement strand
GCGACCTTTTCTGCGCTTCCGTCTTCTTTGATAACTGTTTCGTAGCATCCGTCAGGATACGGGAAATTGTTAGCAATGAAGTTCATCAGGCTCCATATTCCGCTTCCTTTTGCAGCTGCTCCGCAAAGCAACGGAACCACGCGGTTCGCCTTCATTCCTTCGCAAATTCCGCGTCTGATTTCATCCGGTTCAAGGGAGTTTTCCGCAAAATACTTTTCCATAAGGTCGTCGGCTCCCTCGGCAGCCGCTTCAATCAGCTGCAATCTGTATTCCTCAGCCTTGTCTTTCAATTCTGCAGGAATTTCAGCCTCTTTTTCTTTCTGTCCCGGAGAGAAGAGATACGCCTTGTTTTCTATGAGATTCACAATTCCCTTGAAGTTCTCTCCGCTTCCGATAGGGATTGTGACAGGTACAAAGGGCTTGTCAAATTCTTCCTTCAGATTTTCAAAGGTTGCGTCAAAGTGCGAATTATCCTTGTCCAAACTGTTAATGAACACGGCTCTGGGCTTGTTTCTTCTGTTCAGATCTCTCCAAAGCTTGATGGTCTCAATCTGGGCGCCGCTCTTCGCATCCACAACTATGAGCGCCGCTTCGGAACTTCTGAAGCCGCAGGTAACTTCGCCTACAAAGTCGGAAGTACCCGGAGTGTCTATGAAATTGAGGGTTTTATCCTTGTAAGTGAAGGACGCAAGCGCCGAATGAATTGAAATCTTGCGTGATGTCTCTTCTTCCGTGTAGTCGCTTGTCGTTTTTCCCGATTCAACCGTTTCCGCACGGGGAATCTTGTCTGCATAGAACAAAATCTGCTCTAAGAGAGTTGTTTTTCCTGTTCCGTTATGACCACAAATGGCTGTATTCCTGATTTGCTTTATGGGTGTGCCCATGTTGCCTCCTTATCTGATGGAACCCGAATGCCGATACGCGATAAACCTCGTAAATACCTTGCGGAAATAAGCGCGTTTACAAAGCGTACCTGCACAAAAAGCCCATTTTCAAAACTTTTATTAACAAAAAAATTTTAAGGTACAAACAAGCGATATGTCAAATTTTTTTTATTGAAAGGAGTTCCTTATTTCGCATTCCGCTTTCATATTCGGGTCTTCCGCTCGGAAAGAGGCTTTCATTTCCGAACATGCGGTTCTGATATGGTCCTGATATGTCAGAGATACAAAACGTACGCTTCAATATTTTCTTCATCCGATGTCAGGGTTAATGAGGCTGGATTATCGCTCCATTTGAGGAGGGAGATGCACCCGTCCGCAATATCCACCGTTCCATTCTTGAATTGCAGGTTGTGTTTGTCCTGCGAATACAGTTCCGTCGTATTTTCGTCAACAGCGGGGACATAGGCGTGTTCCGGGGAGAAAAAACTGTCAGTAGTGAAGCTCCAGTTATCAAGAAAACTCAAGGGAGTTCCGTAAGAAGAGTCTCCTGCGACGGAAGCGAATAATCGTATGAGGAACTCTCTGTATAGTTCGGAGAACGATTTTCCCGTGCAGTCCTGTATTATTGTGTTCAGATTGTTGTTTGCGTCTGTATAGGTGCAGCATTTTTTGAAGGCCTCTTCTCCGTATACCTCGCGAATAAACATGAAGAACATCGGAGCCACTGCGTAGCTTATGCAACTGTCTTCCGTATAACCGTTTCCTTTGCCTTCTCCGATATACGGCGCGAATGTGTTCGCATTCTGTATCCAACGAAAGATGTATCCGGAGTGCAAATTCGTCGTTTTATCTTTTTTAAACAGGTTCGCCGTGCTTTCCGCCGTTCCTTCCATCCAGAAAAGCGGTGTTTTTTCTCCCTTCAGTATTATGTATTCGCCGTCGTTGACCTCATCTTCTTTGTTTTTCAGATATAGATTCGCATCCATAAGGTAATGCATATACTCGTGCAAGAATGTTTCTATTATGTCATTGCAGACGGCGTCAATGAAATAATCCTCGCTCATCATGTCTTTGTCTCCGTCCATCAGTTTTTCCGAAGACGAATGCTCCGTATGTACATATTCGTAGAAATTTTTCGTGCAGTATTCTATATACCTGCTGTTCACAAAGAACATATCCGCGCCGTTTGTGAACTCGTTTTCTGTCGGAGAATAGTTTCTGATGTGGAAGAAGAGATACATGCCCACTGTGCCGCCTGCTTGAAGCTTGCCGTAATATTTGGTTTTTTCTTCTCCGAAATCATAGAAAACAACATGGAAGTATCCCGTCTCATCGGCATCATATCCGGTGAGTCCGTAGTAATCCCTTTCCGCCTGAAGAATTTTCTCATTCATCACCGCATCTATCTTCGGCAGAATTGATTTTTTTATATCCAAGGAAAAGGACTCTTCCTGTCCGTCTTTATTGATGAACACAAGGGGAGTTTCCATGCTTTCCTTAGCACCTTCTTCAATAAAATATAGAATATTGCTTTCGGTGTTTTCCCCCAAATAAACGAGGTTTTTGTTGACAATTTCTTGATTATAAAGCAGGAACACGTTCGGGCGATCCGTTTTTATTTTGTCCGTTTCCAAATCCCCGTTGTCATCTAAAGGAATGAGTCCCGCAGCGCTTATCGCTCTTCCCGCTTGAGCGGGGCGGCTTCCGGATGCGGACGGAGTGATTTTCACGCTTATGTCTTTTCCTGAGCCGAATGTTTCCGGGATATTAAGAATAAGGGTGTAAACGTCTTTCCCTTCAGGGATGTCCAGGATGTTTTCTTCTCCGATTTTAAGTCTTTTCATATACAGGGAAGTGTCTTCCGGAGCTAAGAAAGGCTTCAGGACTTTTTTGTATTCGCTTTCTTTGTCCGCCGGATAGAAAAATTCGCCATTCTCTTTGTAGTTCGAGGGGAATGCGGTTTCCGAAACGGATGGCACGTTTTCTCCTTTGAATTCCACTCTTGTAAGGTATTCCTGAACTCTGAAACAATCGTCGCCGATGGATTCAAGAGCCGAATCAAAAACAAGGTCTGAAAGAGAGGTGGTTTCTTTTCTGAATACGCCGGAGATTTTTTTCACGTTTATAAATTCAAGACCGAGTATTGTCTCGTCTTTGAATTCTTCTTCAAGACGTCTGAAATCCGCGTCCGTAACTTCTTGAGATCCGAGGGCGAACTCTGTTTTTTCAAGCCCTGTTAAATCTTTTGAATTGTTTGAGGTGTATACGTTTATGCTGCCTTTTGCCGCGATAAGGTCGGCGATGTCCACTGCGTTTCCGCATGAGGAAAGGCAAAGAAAAACGCATGCGGTTAAAATCAGGAAGAGACATATTCCGCTTGTGTGATTTTTTTTCATGAGTGCGCTCCTTTTGAGATTTCAAGTGGTTTTCGCCACGAAGCTGCTTTCGGGTAATCGGTTTTGATTTCTTTCCGGCAACTCTTTGTAATATTTATTTTATGTTTCATGCCGTTTTTTTTCAATATTAAATCGATGTGCGAGCGACGTGCCGGGACGGGTAAAAGGGATGTGCGGGTTTTGTGAGCCGTGCGCCGGGGACATGTAAAAAAGGGCGGAAACGGATAAAAAAGCGTAAAAAAGGGCGGAATTCTGACGGCGCATGCTCAGGCGTTCCTTTAAAATTTGCTTGTAAAAACCCGTGGCAGGGGGGGACGAGCGGAAACGGGGTTGAAAACTTCGGCAGAGGGATTGCCGGGAACGTTCGGGTTAAAAACCTTCTGCGGGCGGATTGCGAGCGGAAACGGGGCAGAAAACTTCGGCAGAGGAATTGCCGGGAACGTTCGGGTTAAAAACCTTCTGCGGACGGATTGCGAGCGGAAACGGGGTTGAAAAAGTCTTGAAGCGATTGTAAAAAAAGACTTCAAAAAAAGTTCAAAAGTCTTTATATTGTCCCGGTTTTTCAATATAATACGTCATAAGGATAAAAAAATATTCATTTAAAAAAATATTAAAAAAAGGGGCTTCTGTCCCTCTTTTGCTGGAGTGAAAATGTATAAAATTGTAAGACGTAAAGTTTTGAATCCGACTGTTATCCAGTTGGAAATCGAGGCTCCGCTCGTTGCGAAAAAAGCGCTTCCGGGGCAGTTTATCATTCTCCGCGTTGATGCAGACGGTGAGAGAATCCCTCTCACTGTGGCGGGAACCAATGCAGACGAAGGCACGGTTAAGATTATTTTCCAGGTTGTGGGAACAACAACCGAGAAGCTGAAGCACAAGATGGAAGGCGAGTGCATTGCGGACTTCGTAGGTCCGCTCGGACGTCCTACCGAAATGGAAGGAATCAAGAAGGTTTGCATTGTGGGAGGCGGAGTAGGATGCGCTATCTCAATGCCGCTGGCTCAGGCCTTTCACAAAGCGGGTGCGAACGTAACAAGCATTATCGGTTTCAGAAATAAGGACCTTGTCATCCTTGAAGAGGAGTTCCGAGAGGCGTCCGATAAGCTTATCATTATGTCTGATGATGGCTCTTACGGCAGGAAGGGCGTTGTAACGGAGCCTTTGAAGGAGCTTTTGGAAGCAGGCGAAAAGTTTGACACCATCATCACTATCGGTCCGGTTATCATGATGAAGTTCGTTGTGGAAACGGCTCGTCCTTTCGGAACGCCTGTGGTGGTTTCCATGAACCCGATTATGATAGACGGAACGGGTATGTGCGGCGGTTGCAGATTAACCCTCAATCAGGACGGAAAGAGAGTTACGAAGTTCGCTTGCGTAGACGGTCCCGATTTTAACGGTTATGAAGTTGATTTTGATGAGGCTATGGCGCGCGGCGGTATGTACAGATCTTTTGAGAGATCTTCTCACGAAGAGACTTGCAATTTGTTCAAGATGGAGGTGAAGTAATGGCTTTGGAACCGAAAAAAAACGCAATGCCTACGCAGGACGCTAAGGTAAGAGCGCATAATTTTCAGGAAGTTGCTTTAGGATATACGGAAGAGATAGCTTTGAAGGAAGCGTCCCGTTGTTTGAATTGTAAAAATCGTCCGTGCGTTGCGGCGTGTCCGGTGAATATCAACATTCCGGATTTCATTATGTCCGTTAAGAAAGGCGACTACGAGGGCGCGTATCAGATTATCTCCCAGTCTTCCTCCCTTCCGGCTGTTTGCGGAAGAGTGTGCCCTCAGGAAACGCAGTGCGAAGGCAAATGCACGATGGGCGTTAAGTTTGAGAGCGTGGGAATCGGACGTTTGGAACGTTTTGTGGCTGATTACCATAATAACCATGTCACGGCTAAGGCTTCCGCTCCGGCTTCAAACGGTCATAAAGTAGCTGTTGTGGGTTCCGGTCCTTCGGGGCTTACCTGCGCGGGAGATCTTGCAAAGAAAGGTTATAAGGTTACCGTTTACGAAGCTCTCCACACTGCGGGCGGCGTTCTCGTGTACGGAATCCCCGAGTTCAGACTTCCGAAAGCGATTGTTGCAAAAGAAGTGAACACGTTGAAAGAGCTGGGCGTTGATGTGGAAACAAACGTCGTTATCGGAAAAACGCTTACCGTTGACGAGCTTTTTGAAATGGGGAACGAAGCGGTGTTTATCGGTTCCGGTGCGGGTCTTCCCATGTTTATGAATATTCCGGGAGAAAGCCTGAACGGTGTTTATTCCGCTAACGAGTTCTTAACACGAAGCAATTTGATGAAGGCGTACAGAGATAAGAACGACACCCCGATTATGAAGGGCGGAAAGGTTGCTGTTGTGGGCGGCGGAAACGTTGCGATGGATGCTGCGAGAACCGCTTTAAGACTCGGTGCTGAAAAGGTTTACATCATTTATCGTCGTTCCATGACGGAGCTTCCCGCGCGTCGCGAAGAAGTTGAGCATGCGGAGGAAGAGGGAATTGATTTCAGAATTTTAACAAATCCTGTTGAGATTTTGGGCTATAATAATCCTGATGACAGAAGAGATCCGAAGAACGGATTTGTCCGTGCTATCCGCTGCATTAAGATGGAATTGGGCGAGCCGGATGAGCGCGGCAGACGTCGTCCGATTGCTGTTCCGGGTTCAGAGTTTGAGCTTGATGTGGACACGGTTGTTATGGCTTTGGGTACTTCTCCTAATCCTCTGATTAAGAACACCACTCCCGGGCTTGAAGTTAACGCTCATGGCGGTATCATTATCAATGAGGATGGTCTTACTTCCAGAGATGCCGTGTATGCTGGCGGAGATGCCGTAACGGGTGCCGCCACGGTTATCAGTGCTATGGGTGCCGGAAAGGTTGCCGCAAAGGCGATTGACGAGTATTTGAGTAAGAAATAAGACATTTAGAAAATTGTTGTCTTGATTTTATTTAACGGAGTTGCGAGAGCGGCTCCGTTTTTTTGCGGGCTTGCGGTTTTTCCTGCGTCTTTTCAGCTTTTATTCGACGGATTTCGAGGTATCTGTTTTGCTGCTTTATCGCACCTGATAACGTGTTGCGGGTTTTGCCTCATTCAGTAAAGATAGTGTCCGTGATCTTGCTTCACCGTGTGTTATGGGCTTTGTCTGTGTTCCTCCCGACGAAACAATCGCCGCATTGTACAGCCGTACCTGATAACGTGTTGCGGGTTTTGTCTCTGCGCCTGATTATGAGTTTTTTACGATGATTTAGGAATGTGTTTTTTTTAAACGCTCTGAAAAACCCGATTTCAGATATGCCTGAGTGCGATTTAGCGCAAAATCAACTTTCGATGGATTATATAAGCGTAAACGTAGAGTCTGTCTCAAAGAAAACGGACGAACGCTTACGAAGACATGGGAAAACAGGGGGGAAAAGAATGGATTCGTCGGAATTGAAAAGAAGGCTCTGTATCGGTTTTATGAAGGGTTTAAGCCGAAGAGAAAAGGATTTTTTTATCAAAAACGGAACGACCGTATCCGGGATTATGCGGAAAAATCCGAAGGTGACGCTGAAAATGCGGGATGCGGAAGACTCGTTGCGCTGGCTCAATGAAAGCGGGGAACATAAGGTGTGGTGGAGCTCCGATGCGTTTTTTCCGATGGAGGATGATGAGCGGAGCGACCTGCCGTATATGATTTTCGTAAAAGGAACGATTCCGCGAAAAGCGGTGAGGAGCGTTGCGATTGTGGGAACAAGAAAAACGGACAATATGGGGCTTCAGACATCGTACCGGTTGGGCTTTGAAGCTGCGATAAATTCGGTGAGAGTTGTGTCGGGACTTGCGGACGGGTGCGATCAGGCAGCTCTTGCAGGTGCTGCGGCAGGGTACGGGGAGATTTGCGGTTTTTCGGGTGAATGTGCGGAATCATCTCTTGCGAGTGCTGCGGCTACGGGCGGGGAAGCGCCTTGCATTGCGGTTCTGGGGTGCGGTCTTGAGGTGCCGTATCCTTCGTACACGGAAGGCTTAAAGGAGAAAATAATCAGATGCGGAGGGGCGATTTTGAGCGAGTACCCTCCGTATATGCCTCCGTTACCGCAGAATTTTCCAAAAAGGAATGCGATAATCGCTTCTCTTTCCGATTCCGTTGTGGTTGTGCAGGCTCCGAAAAGGTCGGGAGCGCTTATCACGGCGCGTCTTGCGCTTGAAATGAACAAAGATGTATACGTTTCGAGAGCGGGAGTCGGAACATTGTACAACAGGGCTGGAAGTATGCGTCTTGTGGCGGATGGGGCGGAGGTGATTTCATCCGTTACAGGTATTTATAAGTGTAAATATTATGCTGAAAACGCCCGCGATGATGATATCGGAGCGTTTCGGTTCGGAAGCAGTTTTTACAAAAAAAGAAATTTAATACCTTAAAACATATTGACTAAGTGTTTGATAAGTTGTATATTTTATTTGTCGGTAAAGTTATTTTTTATTATCTTTTTTCTATAATTACGTAAAAAAAGAAGGCTTTATTTTTGAGGGGTTTTTAATCCCGCGGAAACGGAGTGTTTTAAAAAGGATGTGAAATGAGTTTTAGAGGAACTACGATAGTTGCGGTAAAGCATGGCGGACATGTTGCTATTGCCGGAGACGGACAGGTTACAAACGGGGACACCGTTATGAAGGGGAATGCCCGAAAGGTGCGCCGTATATATAATGACAAAATAATTATAGGTTTTGCAGGCGGAACAGCGGACGCATTCACGCTCTTTGAGCTTTTTGAGAAGAAACTTGCGGAAGTGAACGGAGATTTGACGCGTGGAGCGGTTAATCTTGCAAAGGAATGGCGTCTTTCAAGGGAATTAAGAAGGCTTGAAGCTATGATGCTTGCGTCGGACGGAAAAAATATTTTTCTGATTACCGGAACGGGAGATGTTCTTGAACCGGAGTATGACGCAATCGGTATCGGAAGCGGAGGAAACTACGCCTGTGCGGCGGCGCGCGCCTACATGGATGCGGATAAGAACTTGTCCGCAAGGGACGTTGCGTTAAAATCGCTTGATATTGCTTCAAGCATTTGCATATACACGGATAACGAGTTCCTCGTTGAGGAAATATAAGTTTGCGGAGAAGACAGGGTTGCTTTGCGTGCGGCATCTGTGATGAGTGGCGGAGTGTCTGAATGACGGCTTAACGCTTGAAATAATGTGTGTGTTGTCTGAATAACAGCTGAATGCGGATATTGATGTGCGGAGTGCCTGAATGACGGCTGAATGCTTGAAACAATGTGTGTGCTGTCAGAATGACGGTAGGCTCTGAATAATGATGCTTTGAGTGCGCAAACAGTGTGAATGAATTAATGTAAGGGCGTAAAGGCGTCCGGAAATGAGGAAAAAATGAACGAAATCGTAAATACGAATATGCCTGTCCTGTCGGAACAGGAAACGGAAAAGACGTATAATTTAGACCAAATGGTGCCTAAAGAGATAGTTAAAGAACTGGATAAATATATTATCGGGCAGTCGAACGCGAAGAAAACCATTGCCGTGGCAATCAGAAACCGTACTCGACGCAAGAGGCTCACGGAAGCGATGCGCGAAGAGGTTTACCCGAAAAACATTATTATGATAGGTCCCACAGGTGTCGGAAAAACGGAAATAGCCCGCAGAATCGCACGTCTCGCAAAGGCTCCTTTTATTAAGGTTGAAGCCACTAAGTTCACCGAAGTCGGGTATGTAGGACGTGATGTTGAATCCATGGTTAAGGACTTGATGTCTTCCGCCGTATCTATGGTGAAAAAGGAGATTGCGGAGCAGAACGGACCTAAAATAAAAGAACGCGTTGAGGAGCGTTTGCTGGACCAGCTTCTTCCCGATATGGAAAAGAATAAGAACGGGGATCCTGAGTTTGAAGAATCAAGAGTTCGTGTGCGTGAGGACATGAGAGCGCGACTCAGAAAAGGCGAGCTTGAAGATAAGGAAATAGAAATTTCCGTGGATTTAAGACCTCGTGTGGAGATCGGAATGATGGGCTCTTCTTTGGATGACTTGCAGAACGCTTTAGGTTCAATCGGAGAAATGATACAAAGCACAGCTCCGAGGAAAAGACAGAAAAGAAAAATAACGGTGAAGCATGCCAGAGAGATTTTTACTCAGGAAGAGCAGGAGCGTTCGGTTGACCCTGAAAAAGCGGTTGAAATCGCAAAAGAGCGCACCGAGCAGATGGGAATCATTTTCATAGACGAGATTGATAAGATTGCCGGTCGTACCAAAGAGGGATCTTCTCCCGATGTTTCCCGCGAAGGGGTTCAGAGAGATATTCTGCCCATTGTTGAAGGAACAAAGGTGAACACGCGATGGGGCGTTATTGACACGAGCCACATCCTCTTTATCGCAGCCGGAGCGTTCTATGTTTCAAAGCCGTCCGATTTAATTCCTGAGCTTCAAGGCCGCTTCCCGCTCAGGGTGGAACTTGACGAGTTGAAAGCTGATGATTTCTATAAAATACTGAAAGAACCGAAGAATGCTATCACATTGCAGTACAAGGAATTACTCGGAACGGAAGGGGTGAATGTCGTATTTACGGACGAGGCTATCAGGAGAATCAGCGAACTTGCATACGAGGTGAATTCTTCCACCGATAATATCGGAGCAAGACGCTTGTATACCATTATGGAAAAGGTATTGGAAGAATTGTCTTTCAGTGCGGACGAATTGAACGGTCAGACGGTGAATATTACTCCGGATTACGTAAACGAAAGAATGAAGGATGTTGTGAAGAATCAGGATCTTTCAAGATATATTTTGTAAGCGTCTGCGGATAAGAATCTCGGTTAGTTTTTTGCGGTAATATGACCGAAAATGGCATATAATCGTATGCAGGGGAAGCAGGTATGAAATATTTCACGGTTATAGGAGACACGTATTCGGACGCATTGAGAAAAGCGACAAAGCAGTATGGTGCAAAGTTGCGTGTTCAGAGTATGAAAAACGTGAAAAGCGGAGGGCTTTTCGGAATCGGAAAGTCCGCCCACTGCGAGCTTACCTGCTATATTGCGGAAGAAGACAACGAGGACGAGGATGTAAAAAAAACGGAAACCGTTACTCCGAAAAAAGATAATGCTGATTTATCCGCCGAGCGTATGGAAGAGGCGGACTCCGGGGAAAACCATAATAGTGAAAATATCGGCGGCGGAAAGGCTCAAAGGGAAGAGGATATCGGCTATATGTACCGAAACGCAAGGAATTTTGCGCAAGGTGCTGTGAGTGCCGGAAGCCGGAGAGGTTTTTCGCAATCCTCTTCAAATTGGGGAAACGGCGGAGGAGGTTCGCGGACTGCGGAAAATGCGGGGAATGCGGGCGTTTTTTACGGTTCTGCGAATGCCGGAAGTGCGGGAGGTTATGCTAAAGGTGCGGTAAGCGGAGGAAATGCCGGAGTTTTTATGCAAGGTGCGGCAGGCGAGGGAGGAGGAAATGCAAATCCGTCTTTCTCCGAAGCGCTTTCTTCCGGAGGGCGCAGTGCGGAAGATTATCGCCTTGATTACTATAATTCCATAATAGAAAAGATTTTAAGACAAAACGATTTTTCCGAGTCTTACATAAAATGGTGTAAAGACGAGCTTTTGGGAGGTTTTATCACTTCTGCGAATGTTCCCGAAATGAGAATGGAAGAATTGGAGTTTATGCTTTTTGATAAAATCAGTTCCTCTTTTAAGATTTCACATACATACCAAAAGCGCCCACAGCGGAACGTTGCGGTTCTGGGGACGTCTCAAAGCGGAAAAACGAACCTTGTGAGCAAACTTGCGTGGGTGTACTCTCTTTCCTCTCAGGGGGAAGCCCAGCGAAATGTTCGTATAGTTCTTGCGGATAATATGAACGATTGCAGGGATGATGCGGAGCATTACAAGAAACTTGCTGATGTTTTAAACATCGGTTTTGATGCGGTTACGAACGAGTCTTCTTTGAGTGATGCGTTGTATCGGAGGGATAATGACAACCTCTTTTTTATTGACACATACGGGAAAGCTCTTTCTTCAAACGAAGCGGATTATAAATTGTACGCGCTTATGAACGTTACCGATGCGGCGAATACGAGTTTTCTGCTTACCATTCCGGCGTATATGAAAAATTCGGATATAGAAATTCTTATTCATAATTATTCCGCATTTGCCGTTAATATGGTGGCAATTACTTTCTTTGACCTGACGGGAACAGTTGGGAATGTGATTTCCGCGTTGCACTCTATTGATAAGCCGCTCGTTTATATTTCGGACGGACGTGTTGTGCCGAAAGATTTTGAAATGGCGACATCAAAGGCGCTTTTGGAACGTCTTAAAGGTTTCAGCGTAAATATCGGTTCAATTTTGCAGGGTGCGTGATTTTACCGCTTGTCGTTTAAACTCAGGGATTCTTATGAGTTCCGCTCGGTTTTGCATTGTGCGGCAGGGAATTTTTCAATAAAAAGACTGGCTCTCTTTTTGTGTTTTTTCAACTGACAGGTGGAAAATGGCGCAGGAAGCGGAGCGTAAAACAAAAGGGGGAAGCGATGAACTTTCGTGTTTATCGCTTCCCCCCTGATTTTAGATATTTCGCAATTTGATACGCGGGGCGGCACTCCGTCCGATTTTCCGCTGGTCACACCGCGGCGATTTCGC
>CAMKAB010000010.1 GCA_946410375.1 uncultured Spirochaetaceae bacterium | reverse complement strand
CGCTTTTTTATCCGCTTAACGATTCGATTGCTGCGCGCTCAGTTTCTTTTCTTCTTCATTTTCAAGTTCTCTGTATGCGATTTTTCCTACGAGAGTTTTCGGAAGTGAAGAGCGGAATTCAATTTCGTACGGCATTGCATAGCGTGCCACATTGTGTTTGAGGTGCATCATAATCTTGTTTCTGATCTCCTCGGATTCGGTGAATCCGTCCGCAAGCACCACGAATGCTTTTATTTTATGGATTTTGTAGGAGTCCGGTACGCCGATTATGCAGGACATCTGAACTTCCTCAAGTTCGTTAATGATTTTCTCCACCTGAGACGGGTATACGTTATATCCGCTCGTTATAATCATTCTCTTAATGCGTTGTGTGAAGAATACAAAGCCTTCATCATCCATTTTTCCCACATCTCCGGTATGGAGCCATGTGTATCCGTCCGCATGTTTTTTCAGCGTATTCGCGGTTTCGTCCGGGTGATTGAGGTATCCGAGCATTACGGAAGGTCCTCGTAAACAGATCTCTCCTTCGGTTCCGTACGGCACTTCTTCGGTGGTGCCCGGCTTTACGATAGTGTAATAGGTGTCAGGGAACGGAAGTCCGATAGAGCCTTCTTTTTCTTTCAGGTACGGTGTCAGGCAGTTTGCAGTAACGCTTTCCGTGAGGCCGTAACCTTCTCTGACCTTGACTTTCGCTCCGTGGTCGGCGAGAAATTTGTCTATTTTTTTCTTAAGTTCAACCGGGAGCGAATCTCCGCCTGAGAATACGCCGCGAAGGCAGGCGAGGCTTACTTTGTCCATCTCTTTGTTTCTGGTAATCCCTTCGTAGAGAGTGGGAACACCTGCTATGTAGTTAGGCTGTTCCGTTTTGAGAAGCTGAGAGTACCCTTTTACGCTCACCTGAGGAACTAAAATGCTTTCTCCGCCCATAATCAGTATTGTGTGAATGCAAACGCCGAGTCCGAAGCCGTGGAAAATAGGCATTGCGGCAAGCATTTTAGCGCCGTGAACTTCTGTGTTGCACATTGTGGCTGTTTGCATGGCGCAGGAGTTGAAGTTGAGGTTGCTGAGCATTATTCCTTTGCTTACTCCTGTCGTGCCGCCGGAGAAGAGAATAACCGCCAGGTCTTTTCCCCTTTTGTCCCGGAAAGGCGCGTCTCCGCAATCTTTACCGGAATTGAAAAAGTTGCGCCACTTGATGACGCATCCGTCTTCAACGACTTTCGGTTGGAATTTTCTTTCCTTGATAAGGCGGTAAGCCGTTTTTTTAACAAACGGAAGAGCTTCTGAAATGCTCGCAATGATGATATGGTCCAAATTCGTATTCTGACGCGCCTGAACTATTTTCCAGTAGAACTGATCTATGGTGATGATAGTGCGGCTCTTTGTTTCTTTTATGTAAAACTCAATTTCCTTCACCGCGGAAAGAGGGTGGATCATACTTGCCACAGCCCCGATATAGTTCACCGCGTACAAACAGAGAATCGCCTGAGGCGTATTCGGCATGCATATTGTTACGAAATCCCCTTCTTTTATTCCCATTTTCGTAAAAGCGGCAGCGGTTTGTTTTATTTGCTCAACCAGTTCCTTGAACGATGTCGCTTTTCCCTGAAAGCTGATAGCGGTTTGCGCAGGATTGCCCTTTGCCGCTTCCATAACGGCTGAAACGATGGAATAGTCCGGGTAGTCCAGGTGAAACGGAACTTCTCCGTAGCATTTAAGCCATGGCGCCGTTTTTATTTCTTCCGGTTTGCAATACCCCAAAAGAGGACCATCTGTTTTCAATCTCTCGTTCATGTCTATTTCTTTTGTCAAATCCAACATTTTTCGTCTCCAAGTTTTTTATTTGAATAATCTTTTTTTAAGTTTTGTTTAAAACGTTCTGAATACCATCAGCTTGACTTATTATCATATGCCCGGGTTATTCCCGAATCCGTCCGCCGGATGTTTGCTTCCTGATAGCCCTTTCGGATAGCCGAAGATTTACGCGCGGGGTTTGCTTTTTGATATCTTAAAAGTCTGGTTAGCTGTTTTACGCTGTTTACTGCTTTGAACGTCGGTTAAAATCGGGAAAATCAATTTTTTGGTTTGCGGGGATGTCTAAAAGCTCAGGATTATCCATAAGATATTTAATCATTCTGATTGTGTTGGCATAGTAAACGCCGTCCGCAATTCGCTCGTCTATGGTAAGGCAAATCGGAAGAATTTCGGATATGCGGGAAAATGTTCCGTCGTCATTAAAAAAATGCTTTTTGTATTTCTCCCCGATTACGATGAAAATTGAATTCGTTCCGAAATTTATGAGGTGGTGATAGTCGCAGGAAAAACCTATGCTGCCGAGATTAGCCACAAAAACGGTTGAGTAGTAAGGTATGAGTTTGTGCAGTACCGACGGAACCCAGCCGTGCTTATCAAGAAAACGCAGAACAACGAAAAACAATTTGAGTATGGGTGAAGGAAGTTTTAAAAATCCCTGAATCGCCTTGTCCGTTCCCGAACCGGAATCCTCGTTTTTTCGCATTTCTCCGACTTCTTTGCATGTCTTGTCGTGCATTTGCCGAAGCGGTGATTTTTCGCTTTCCGTTTTATATCTTTGAATTATTACGGATTCAAATCCTCCGTCAGATTTTTCTTTTTTCGCTATATAAGAAAAAGTTATTTCTTTTCTTTCAAAGTATTTCTTGTTCCTCACGAAGAAGTTCATTTTACGCCTGTTGTTAAGCGTTACGGCAAAAGCCGCAAGGATTGCATGAAAGAGTGTGTATCTTTGGGAATGATCTTCCGTGTTTTTGTTTTTTTCGTTTAAGTAGGCGTTTATTTTATCTAACTCCACTTCAATATGCACAATAGCTTCGTTCTCTGTTCGTTCGCCCATAAGGTTGTTCATTATATTGTGCATGGGACCGAGATCGCGTACAAGATATGCGTCTTTTTTGTCTCCGAATTGTTTTTTCCTTTTTTCCATATAAGTATTTATCTCTTTTTAACTTGTTGTATAATCAGTGTTTGTACGGGAGGTTTTTTTTATTGTCCCGCCGACGAGAAAATAATACAAAACTTTGTTTTATATAGTCAATAATGGGGATAGTTAAAATTAACTACTCGTTTTAAGGCGGGTAAAATGCAGATTTTACGAGTCCGCCTGGCGAAGATAAGAAACGCCCCGGGGATGTCATGAAGTCTGAGAGAAGACGCCCTGAAACGGGCATGCGGATAAGAGAGAAACCGGGCTTTGTTTTAGTTTTTTTTTTCTCCGGTATTTGCGTGTTTTTCCGTTCTTTACCGACAAAAAAAGCTTTTTTGAAAAAAATATTTAAAAAGATTTAAAAAGACGTTTTCAGGTGTATAATATGGTATGAAACTTACGTCTTGGAATGTGAACGGATTCAGGGCCGTTCTGCAAAAAGGTTTTTTGGATTATTTTTCATCTTCAAATTCTGATATTTTCTGTTTGCAGGAAATCAAGCTTTCGGAAGGTCAGCTGGATTTGGAATTTCCTGGCTATTATGTCTACTATAACTATGCGGAGAAAAAAGGGTATTCGGGTACCGCTTTATTCACCAGGGAAAAGCCTGTCCGTGTTGAATACGGGTCGGATAATGAAGGCAGAGTGATATGCGCCGAATTTCCCGCTTTTTATGTTGTAACCGTGTATACTCCTAATTCTCAGGACGAGTTGAAAAGGCTTGATTTCAGGTTGGAGTGGGATAAGAATTTCAGGGGTTATGTTTCGGAACTTGCTAAGACGAAGCCTGTTCTCATATGCGGAGATTTGAATGTCGCCCATAAGGAGATAGATATTAAAAATCCGAAAACGAATACGAGAAACGCCGGGTTTACGATAGAGGAGCGGGACAGTTTTTCCGCCCTTCTTGATGCCGGTTTCACTGATACGTTCAGGTATTTTTATCCGGATCTTAAAGATGCGTATTCGTGGTGGTCGTACCGATTTAAAGCGCGTGAGAAAAACACGGGGTGGAGAATAGACTACTGGCTGTGTTCGAAAGGTTTTGAGACGAGGCTTGCGGACAGCAGGATTGATTCCGGCATTCTCGGAAGCGATCATGCTCCGATTGTGCTTACGCTTAAAGACGGAATTTAGAGTCCTTCAGTGAGAGCCCTTGCTGTGAGGAATCGTTCGTCGATCATACGTCGGGAGATCTTACGGCGGGGAATTTTGCGGTAGAATAAAGTTTCTTAAAGGAGTTTTCCATGGGGTGTGAAATAGAATTAAAGGCTCATGTGCCGGAAGAGAGAGTTGAGGATCTTGTGCGCCGGTTGCGCGATTTAAACGGATCGGTATATCTCGGAGAAATAAAAAAGTATGATATTTACTGGTCGGACAATGAGGAAGGAGAGCCTCATTTTCGAACCCGGTACGAAAGTTCGGCGGATGGGGAACGGGTTCTTTTCACGCAAAAACCGATGAAAAAGAAGGATTATTGCACGGAATATAATGTTGAGAACGAATTTGAAGCGCCGCCCGGAGAATGGGAAAGAATTCAGACATTCATTAAGGGGATAGGACTCGTTATATGCAGAATAAAAATAAAAAACGGGTATCATTTTGCCGTTAATTTGGATAATATGGAACTTCATTCCGAAGTGTTGAACGTTAAGCATTTGGGATGGTTTATTGAAACGGAAATTTGCGGAGATGACATCGAGAAAATGGATAAAGAAGCGGCGGAACACGCCTTGTATAAACTGCTTTCCCTTCTTGAAGTGCCTGTTTCCGCAGTTGAGCCTATGGGATACAACAAAATGCTGAAAGCGGTCGGATATGAAAGAGGGTAACAAATGAATATTATTTTTTGATTGCATATGTTGCGGTTTTTCGGTATGATAGAGTAAAGCGGTGCTCTGTAAAGGTCCCGGATAACGTGAAGAACCGGAATTTGCAGAGCGGCGGGATGCTTTGCGGGAAAGTTTTGCGCCGCATTGAAGTGCGTAACGTAGTAAGGAATAAAGGATAGATCAGGTAAAAGATGATATATAATTTAAGCGATGTGAAATTTATTACCCTGAAAGAAGATATTCATTTGGGTGATGTTCTGATAGACAAGGATATAGCGGTTCCTCTTGTTCTTGATAACGCCTCCGGGGCTGATTCTGTAAATATCAATTCCATAACGTCAGGACTTATCAAAACGCTGGTGTACAAGGATGATGACAAGAATAAGGATTATTACAAGGCCCTTCTGCTCCGGATAAATCCTCAAATAGCGGAGAACCTGGCGGAAGCGGAGCGTGCGAAGGCGGAGAAGAAGGACTGGGAGTTCGCTGAGTTCCTTTCTTTGGCGGTGAAGGAGATTCGAGGGAATGCCGGCGACTATATAAATCTTGCAACCTTGTATGCGAAAATGACGGTGGATGCTCAAAAAAAAGAAGACTACGTTAAGGCTGATTTTTTTGATGATAAAATCAGAGAAGTGCTTGATGAATGCTTAAGGCGGTATCCGAATGATGCCGAGCCGTATAGGGAAATGTCGGCGTTTCATCTGCGTCACGGCGATATTGAGAACGCGCGGGATTATCTGGAAAAGTTTGTTAATGCGTCAACTGATCGGGCGGAGTGTGCGAAGGCGAAAAAAGAGCTTGAGAAGTACAATAAGATTTTAGAAGGTAATAATCAGATTCTCTATGCTTACGATAAGATGATGATGGGCGATGTTAAGACGGCTATGGAGGAATGCGAGAAGAATATAAAAGACAGCGGTCCTTCGTGGGAAGCGTATTTCATACTGGGCTGGGCGAAACGGACGCAGGGGAAATATAAAGAGGCGATGAGCGACCTGCTTCAGAGCCTTTCGTTGGATTCCGATAATGCGGAAGTTTACAACGAGTTGTCCATATGCGCACGGGAGAACGGAAACAGGGAGCTTTCCAAAACTTATCTTGATATTGCGGTGGATCTGGATGGCGAAAATATTGTGTTTTTAACAAACCTCGCTCTTCTTCACCTGGAGGACGGAGAGTTTGATTTAAGCCGTAAGTACATAGAAAAGGCGCGCGGTCTTGATAAAGACGATCCTTCTCTTGTGTATCTGATAAAAGAATACGAGAAGAAAACAGGCGAGACGTTGTCTGATGTTATAAAAACGGAAGTGTATTCGGATGAAGAATTTGCGGCTTTGCATAAAAAAGAGCATGAAGAGGGACACCATCATCACGAGATTTGATTATGACGGAAATAATTATTTGTAAAACAGAGGAAGAAATGGAAGGGCTCGGCAGGCGGATCGGACTTTCGCTGAAAGGGGGAGAGATTGTGGCGCTCACAGGACCCCTCGGAGCCGGAAAAACGGTTTTTACCCGCGGAGTGGCGCGGAGTCTGGGTATAGAAGAGGCGATAGTGTCTCCGACTTTCACTATTGTTCAGGAATACGACGGGTCGCTGAAAATGACCCATATCGACTTGTATCGGATAGCATCGGATGAGGAATTTGAGGAAATGGGCGGAGAGGATATGCTCTATACGGATGGAGTGTGCCTTATTGAGTGGCCCGGGATAATCGGGAATATGCTTCCGAAAGAACGGACCATTTCCGTTTTGATTGAAGTGAATGAGGATTTAAGCCGCACCGTTCGGATTGAACGGAAATGAGCGGGTGAGTCGCGGCGACGGTAAATAATGCAAATCCCGGACATCGGTTCCGTTTTATGGAATTTGAGCGGGATTGAGCGGATCCGTCGCAGCGGGAAGAGAGAATTTTTAGAGGAGTCGGTATGAACGTTCTTGCAGTTGATACTTCTGTGTCGGATATTACCATTGTATTGAAAACGGATACGTACTACGATGAATGCCTTTTGGTGAAAACGGAGGGTATGGCGAGTTCGGTTCTTGTTCCCAGAATAAACGAGATGTGTGCAAAACGCGGAATCAAGCCGAAGAACATAGATTTATTTCTCTGTACTAAGGGCCCGGGATCGTTCACAGGGCTCAGAATCGCTATGGCAACGCTGAAAGGAATGGCGTTCGCCGGCGGGAAACCTCTTGTGTCCGTTCCGACCACGGAAGTGTACGCTAACAGGATTGAGGACTACGAGGGGTGCGTGGTTGTGGCGATTGATGCGAGAAAATCGCGATATTACCTTGCCGTGTATGAACTGAAAGACGGCGTTCTGACACGCGTTACCGAGGATACGGATGGAAATGCGGAAGATATTCTCTCCGCCTTGGCTCCGTATGACAATGTTCTTGTTGCGGGTCCGAGGGAAGATGCGAGCCTCTTTGCGGAAAAGTTAGGCGAGGCATTGCACGGTGAGAAACGTATTGAAACGCGTTTTGAGGATTATAAAAGCATGGGAATGTCTCTGTATGAGTGCGGGCTTGCGCGGTACGAGAGCGCTGGGGCGGATGATATTGCCGAAGGACCTCTGTATATCAGAAAAAGCGACGCCGAGATAGCGAGGGAACAGAAGCCGTAAGGAGTGCGCGTTGCAGAAGCGAAGCGCGGACGTCGTAAAGGAACGCATATTGCAGGAGCGGAACGCAGGTCGTAAGGAGCGCGCATTGCCGGGGCGGAACGCGGAAGCCGTAAGGAGTGTGCGTTGCATGTCGGGAGTGCTTTCCGATAGGATGCCTCGGGAGGAAAATATGAATGAGTATGATGTTTTAGTTATCGGAGCTGGTCCTGCGGGGCTCTCTGCCGGAGGATACAGCGCAAGGGCGGGGAGGAAAACCGCTATCCTGGAGGAAATGTCTCCGGGGGGACAGGTGATGGTGATAGATGAAGTGGAAAACTATCCCGGGCTTAAATCCGTTTCGGGGTATGAGCTTTCGTCATTCTTTGAGGACAGCGCTGTTCGCTTCGGTGCGGAAATAGTGTACGGAAGCGCCCGAAGCATCACAAAAGAGGGGCTTTTTTTTGTTGTTCAAACGGAAAGCTCTGAAATCAAGGCGAAGGCGATTATTGTCGCCACCGGTGCAAAGCATAGGGAGCTCGGCGTGCAAGGGGAACTTCTTTTGCGCGGACACGGAGTGTCTTATTGCGCTACGTGCGACGGACCGTTTTTTAAGGGAAAGAAAATCCTTGTTTGCGGAGGTGGAGACAGTGCTGTTCAGGAGGCTGTGTACCTTACGGGAATCACCGATAAACTTACTATTTGCCACCGCAGAGACCGTTTCAGAGCGCAAACCGGAGTTGTGGAAAAACTCAAGGCGAAAAACGGAGTTTCCTATAAGATGAATCATACGGTGCTCTCTATCAATGCCGGAGAAGATGCAAAGGTGAAGAGCGTATCATTCAGGGATAATGCAACCGGACGGGAATACACAGAGAATTTTGACGCTGTGTTTGTTTTTGTCGGGATAATACCGAATTCCGACATTGCAAAAATTACGCAAACGGGCAATCAGAACGGGCTTTTTTCCAACGGTGAGGCGGAGAAAGATGTTCTGGAATGTAAAAAGGACGAATCGGGATTCATTGAAACGGATTTCCGTATGGAAACGTCTGTGCCCGGAGTTTTTGCCGCGGGGGATGTGAGAGCCACTCCTTTCAGACAGATTGTAACTGCGGCGTCTGACGGGGCGATCGCCGCCCATTACGCTTCGGAATATATAGAAACGGTTTTCAAAGACCTTGGCGAGTGAAGCGCTTGAATTGCGCGGTTTTTGCCTCTGCTTCCGTAACAGAATTGTCGCAGTCGCCTTATGGGACTTTGCATTTTCCTTTTGACTACCTGCACCACTAGACCAAAATGTGCCGTTAGAGTATAAATTATGTAAAAGATTGGTTTCTTTGATTATTTATCAGTCTGCGGTTATCGTAAATTTATCGTGAATTTTTTAGTGGGTGAGTATGAGGAAAGTCGTTGTTATTGGTGGTTCAAGTATTGAAATTTGCGCAACATCTTATGGTTCTCTTTTTCAGAACGATTCAAATCCCGGACGGGTTGAGTTCGGGCTTGGAGGAGTGGCGAGAAACGTTGCCGATAATTTAAGTCTTCTCGGAGAGAATGTGAGTCTCCTCACCGCAATCGGAGACGACAGTTTCGGACACGTAGCGCTGGACAGATCAAGAGAAGCGAATATAAAAATGCTTTGCGACCCGTTTATCGGAGAACACACCGGCGTGCTTATCAGTTTTGCTGACAATACGGGAAGTTTCTTCGGGGGAGTGAGCGATATGGAGATCACTCACCTTATTTCACCTGAGATCATTGAAGAGAATCTGAATGCGATTTTGTTTTCAGATTACGTGATGATTGAAACGAACCTGGACGAGGAGGTAATTAAGAAAATCGCTTCGTACGATATTCGTCTTGTGGTAGACGGCGTTTCGGGGCAGAAGTGCAGGCGTATGCTATCTTCGTTGGATAGGTTCTATCTCGTTAAAATGAATAGAATTGAAGCGATAAATCTAACCGGTAAGACAACGCGGGAGGAGATTATCCGAACGTTGGTTTCCCTCGGAGTGAGAAGATGCATTATCACAAAGAGAAAAGACGGCGCGATGTGCTTTGAGACTTTGGGAAACAAGATTTATACGTATGATCTTGAAAATATGCCGAATCAGCCGATAGACGGGGCGACAAACGGGTGTTCCGATGCGTTTATGTCCGGCTTCCTCTATTCTTTTATGAACGGTAGCAAGATGGATGAGGCGCTTTACCACGGTCAGGCGGCGGCTCGTTTGAACCTTGAGAGCAACTTTCCTGTGAATAAGAAGATGAATGCGGAAAAGCTGGAAGAGGCGGTGGAAGAGTTCAAAAAAACAGTACCGATCGTGAGAGCGGTACTGTAAGAATGTAAGAAATCGCGTTAATTGCGATAATATATGATAATTTTGATGTTTTGATAATCCTGCGGTAATTAACTGTTTTTCCTTTTGTCTGCGATAATAAGTTCGCGAATAGCTTCAACGGCAAGGTGCGCCACCTGTGTTGTGTCGTGGAGTTTCGGGTTTTCCATTCCGAGATTTTCTCTTTCCTGGTTTCCTACCGCAAAAAATACGGAACCGCACCGTACCTTCAGGAAACTTGCCACGGTGAAAAGCGCCGCGCTTTCCATTTCGGAGGCGAGTGTTCCGAGTCTTTTCCACGCTTCCCATTTATTTTGAAGTTCATAGCTTACCGGCATAATTTCAGGGTTGTGTTGTCCGTAAAACGCATCTTTACACTGTACGATTCCCACATGATGACGTACATTCATTTTCTCGGCAGCCTTTATGCATGCGGTTAAAACCTCGTAATTCGCTACAGCAGGAAATTCAATCGGCGCGTATTCCCGACTTGTTCCTTCGTTTCGGATGGCCCCGGTGGCGATTACCGCGTCTCCTCCCATAACTTCAAGGGCGATTCCCCCGCAGGTTCCCATTCGAAGGAAGGTGTCCGCTCCGCACTTAACAAGTTCTTCCATCGCTATTGATGCGGAAGGTCCTCCGATTCCCGTGCTGCAAACGCTGACTCTGACGCCGTCCAAAGTTCCCGTGTATGTTACGTATTCTCTGTAATCCGCAACCTGCTCGGCGTTATCCAAAAATTGCGCAATCAGCGGGACTCTTTTCGGATCCCCCGGTAAAATGACGTATTTTCCCACGTCTCCCTTTTTTATTCTCAGGTGGTATTGAATCCCGGTTCCGCCCATATAGTCTGACATAGTATTTTCTCCTTTTTAATTGTTTTTTTCGCTTTTTGCGTCCGCTTTTTCCGCAAGGCGAATGATTATTTCAAGATAAACCGAATACGCATTCTCTTCCATGTTGATCATTCTTCCGGCATCCCATTCTTTTGAAACAAGCTTATCAGCCGTAAATAGAAGCTGGTATGCGTTGAAACCGCGAGCCTCCGCCACCGCCATAATGGAAGCGCATTCCATTTCCACGCAGATGCAGCCGCGTTTTTTCGCCTCGTTTATTGCGGCTTTTGTTTCCCTGTAGATCGCGTCCGTTGTCCATGTGCAGCCTTTAACGTACGGAACATGTTCTTCTTTTAGAAAAGATTCGGTGAAATCCGCCGAACCGACGCTTACAAATTCATCGGCGCTTTCAAGATAGTGGCAGCTTGTTCCCTCATCTCTGAATGCTTTAACAGGGAGAATGAGAGAGTCTCCGTTTTCTTCCCTGAGACTTCCCGCCGAACCGATGAATACGAAATTTTCGGCTCCGATAACGGAGAGCTCTTCCATTGCCATTGCGGCGACGGGGCTTCCCGCAGGGATGAGGCAGAACGCCAGTTCCGCTCTGGTTTTCGGGCTTTTAAAAAGATAAATCGTTACTATTGTGCCGCCTGCGCAGAGTTTCTTCGTGTATTCTTTGAGCGAAAACTTCCTTTTAAGTTCGTTCTCAAAGCCCGGTTGCCAGGATAGTATCATTGTTTTGGGAAATGATTCATCCCTTGTTTGGAAAGCGTTCGCCTTTAAAACAGGTTCTTCGTTAAAATAACCCAGCATGTCGTGTTCTCCTGTATTATTGTTGTTTTATTACGGTTGTGTTTATTGCCTCACCCCCGAAAGCGTCGGGAAGCAACTCTTTCAGTTTGAAGATTTTATATTCATCTTTGTTTTTCACGCAGATAATGAGGAAATCTTCGGGATTGCAAAATTCCGTCATAACTTGTCTGCATACTCCGCATGGAGACGCATAATCGGTGCTGTCTTCGCCTTCAGGACCCGCAGAAACCGCAATTGCCTTGAATTTTCTCACGCCTTCGCTCACCGCCTTGAAAAACGCCGTCCTTTCTGCGCAATTAGAAGGGGTGAACGCCGCATTTTCAACGTTGCAACCGGTAAAAATCGTGTTGTCGGAAGAAAGAAGCGCAGCTCCCACGGAGTATTTGGAGTAAGGAACGTAGGCGAAGCGTCGCATTTCCATCGCTTTGTTGATAAGTGTTCTCAATGTTTCTTTATCTAAATCCATACAAGCATTCTACAACAAAAAAACGGGATTGTGTGAAAAATATTGAAGATAAGGTTGTTTGTGTTTTTTGTTTTATTGTTGTGCGTTTTACCGG